>QHXC01000252.1 GCA_003222815.1 Acidobacteriota bacterium
ACATTCAGTTCGTCGGCAAAATCAAGTCGGCGTTGTTCGGCGGTGAAGGCCTGTTCTTCGCTACCCTTCGCGGTCCCGGCCGTATTTGGCTTCAATCCTTGCCTTTTAGCCGGCTTGCCGGCCGCATTGTGGCCGCTGCTCCGGGCCTGGGACGCGGCGGCCGTGAAGAAGGGTCCATCCTTGGAAAGCTCGGCAACATCATTGATGGAGATAATTCGTAGCGGATTTCTCTCCTGAGGCAGCTGTAAAGTCGGGGACGGTAACGCAGCTTGATCTGAAATCTGAAATCGCCAATCGTCAGGTACGCAACAAAGATGTGCAATATCCTCAGCAATTGCTTTGGCTGATTGCACATGGCTGTTAGACATTGGCGATCGGCGAATGCGAATCGGAGATGTTCAGAGAGCAGCAAGTGACTTTTTGTGCAAAGCCGCATTTCTGATCACCACGACTCATGGCTACACGACCCAAAGCCTCTTCGGGCTTGCTGCGATTCTTCTCTCAATCCAACCAACCGCTGGGTTTATCGATCAGATAAGATAGAATTTCTAGACTCGGGAGAGAGACAAGACGATTGTGCGTGTCACCATAGGCTTTTTGCTAACGATGTTGGTCTGCGCATGCCGGCCGCAGCCGCAACAAAAATCACCGGAAGGAACCCCGATGTCCTCCTTTGTCGACGATTACTTCAGTGCATTATTCGAATGGAGTCCCACGTTTGGCACTTCCGTTGGGCTTCACCAATACGACTTGAAAATTGAGGATCTCTCGGCCACCGCCTTTAACAGGCGTATCGAACAACTAAAGGAGCTTCAACGCAGGCTCACTGGTATTCGCAATATTGAGATGAAACCTGATGACCAAATCGATGCCGAAATCCTCAGTGGTCAGATCCAGGCCGAATTGCTCGATCTGGAAACCTTGCGGACCTGGCGGAAAAATCCGATGAACTATGTCGGATTGCCGGGCAGCGCCATTGACGGTCTCATCAAGCGTAAGTTCGCTCCTGCTTCCGATCGGTTACGTTCCGTTATCGCGCGGTTGAAGGGCGTGCCTCCATTGCTGGAAGCCATGCGGCAGAACATTGAGAACCCGCCTCATGAGTTCACTGACCTTGCCATGCGAATCGCACAAGGTTCCGTTAGTTTCTTTAAAGAGACAATCGCCAGCTGGGCCAAAGATGCCGCGGGCCCCGACGCCGTGTTGTTTCACGAGTTTGAAGAAGCGAACGGCGCTGCAGCCAAATCGCTTGAGGATGCGGCGAGGTGGTTGGAGACAACGCTGCTCCCGAACTCGAGGGGAATTTATGCCATCGGCGCTGAAAACTTCGCCAAGAAGCTCTTATACGAAGAAATGGTCGATACGCCGCTCGATCGGTTGCTTGCCGTTGGTGAAGCGAATCTGGCGAGGGACTACAGCGACTTCATCGAGACCGCTCGAACGATCGATTCCTCAAAATCGCCGGCGGAAGTCATGCATTCGATCTCGAACGAACATCCCACCGAAAAGAGCCTGATTCCCGATGCCAGGAAGACCGTCGAGGGAATTATTGAATTCATCAAGAAAAAGAACGTCATCACCATTCCTTCAGAAGTGCGTCCGACAATAACCGAAATGCCGCCGTATGCGCGCTCGGGGACTTTTGCGGCGATGGATACGCCAGGGCCATACGAGACCACAGCTACCGAGGCTTTCTACTACGTTACGCCTCCAGAGAAGGACTGGGACGCCCGGCACAAGGACGAACACCTAAGAGCCTTCAATGCGCCAGTGATGAATGTCATTACCATTCACGAAGCCTATCCCGGTCACTACATCCAGTTCCTCAACGCCAAACAGTTTCCGACGAAGACGCGTAAACTGGTCGCCTGCGGCACGAATGCGGAAGGCTGGGCCCACTATGCCGAGCAGATGATGGTCGAAGAAGGATTCGAGAACGGGGATCCGAGGATCCGATTGGCGCAACTTCACGAAGCGCTTCTCCGTGACGCGCGGTACGTGGTCGGGATCAAGCTGCACACGGCGGGCTGGACCGTCGAGCAAGGCGCAAAATTCTTTGAAGAGAAGGCATTCCAGGAGCCGGCGAATGCCTATGAAGAAGCGCGCCGCGGCGCGTATAACCCGACCTACCTTTATTACACGCTGGGCAAGCTCCAGATCTACAAGCTGCGGGAGGATTACCGGAAGGCCAGAGGCGCAGGTTACAGCATGCAGAGGTTTCACAATGAATTCGTTAAGCAGGGAAGTATTCCGATCAAGGCCGTACGGCGAATCTTGTTGCCTGAGGACCATGGCCCGACGTTGTAGGCTTAGAAGCGCGGGTGACCCTCACCGGCCCGACGTCTTTCTACTGTGCCTCCTGGTGCTTGGATGCGTCATTCCTCTTCATGCGCAAACACCGCGCATTACTCTGGAGCAGATCGCGTCAGGCCTTAATCAACCTGTCTTCCTCACAAGTGCGAAGGACGGAACGAATCGCCGGTTCATTGTCGAGCAGATTGGCCGGATTCGGGTGCTTCAGCCCGGCTCGTCTTCATCGACGCAGTTTCTCGACATCAGTAGCCGTGTCTTGTTCGAGGGCGAACGGGGCCTATTGGGGCTCGCTTTTCATCCGCAGTTCTCGATCAACCGGCGCTTTTTCGTGAATTATACACGGCGTCCGGATGGCGCGACGGTGATTGCTGAATATCACGCCTCTGCGGCGAATCCGAACCTGGCGGATGCTACTACTGAAACCGTTCTCCTCACCATTTCGCAGCCTTACGAAAACCATAACGGAGGAATGATCGAGTTCGGGCCCGACGGCTATCTTTACATCGGCATGGGCGACGGCGGTTCCGGGAACGATCCGGGAAATCGTGCTCAAAACCTTACGGAGCTTCTCGGCAAGATGCTTCGCATTGATGCAGATCGCCCCCAGAGCCCGCCGCCAACAAACCCTTTCTTCGGCAGTATTTCGGGCCGCGGCGAAATCTTCGCTTATGGTTTCCGGAACCCCTGGCGTTTTTCGTTCGACCGGCTGACCGGACAACTCTACGTGGCCGATGTCGGACAAGACGCGCGCGAGGAAATCGACATCGTGACCAGCGGCGGAAACTATGGCTGGCGCGTTTTCGAAGGCACTCGCTGCACCAATCTCGGCCCGGCCTCATGCACGGCGCCCGGTTTCATTCCGCCGATTGCGGAATATGTCAACACAGGCTCCTCAGGCCGATGCTCGATCATTGGCGGATATGTGTATCGCGGAACTCAGGCGAACCTGCCGAATGGCGCCTACGTTTATGGCGACTATTGCTCGGGTGAGATTTTCATGCTGAAAGACGGTGTACAAACGGTGTTGCTGGACACGGCATTTGAGATCTCGTCGTTCGGAGAAGACGAATCGGGAGAGGTTTATGTTGTGAACCTTGGTGGTTCGGTCTATCGGATCACAAACCCCGACAAGATCACACCCTCCACACTGTTTTCGATAGCGGATCGCGGCGGCTTTCGATTATCAACCGCGGGGAGTGCAAGCGCTTTGACGACTGGCTATGCTCGCATCCAAGCCGACCAGGGAAGCCCTCTGCCTGCGGGCTTCGCTATTTTTGGATATCAACAGCGCGGCGTGCTCGTCTCGGAAGCATCCATTCCCGCTTCGCCGCTCATCCGGTCCGGCCGAGTATTTGCAGAGGTGAATGGTCCAGTGAATACTGGGGTGGCGATTGCGAATCCGAATCCGCAGGATGTGACGGTGTCATTCTTCTTCACGGACGCCAATGGCAACAACTTCGGTGAAGGTGCCACCTCCATTCCCGCAAACCAGCAGATCTCGGCGTTCCTGAATCAGCCTCCCTTTAACGGAAGCGACTCTGTGTTCGGCACGTTCACGTTTTCATCCGCGTTGCCGGTTTCTGTCGTGGCGCTGCGCGGTTTTACGAACGAGCGCGGCGAATTTCTGCTGACGACGCTGCCGGTGGTGCCGTTGGACGCCGCTGGAAGCCAGACCATGACGCTTGCGCATTTCGCCGATGGCGGTGGATGGACGACACAGGTCGTCCTTGTGAATGCAGGTGATGATCCAATCGGCGGTACGATTGAGTTTCTGGCTCCAAGCGGTCAGACGCTGCGCACGTCCGCCTATGGCCTGCCGCCACGAAGCGCGATGCGGTTGCAAACGGCTGGATCAGGGTCGAATCCGCAGGTAGGTTCGGTCCGCGTTTCCGGTGGCGCAAACTCAACCGTTATTTTCAGCTACAAGGCCCGTGGTGTAACGGTGACTCAGGCCGGTGTAGCCGGGCTTGCGAATGGGACTGCATTCCGCGCCTACGTGGAAAGGTCGATAGCGCTCGAGAGCGGTCTGGCGATTGCGAATCCGTCGGCGGCGCCAGTTACCGTGAATCTGGACTTGTCGCGATTGGATGGAATTTCGACGGGACTGAGCGCGACGATCAATGTTCCAGCGAATGGCCAGCGTGCGTTGTTTCTCACGGAGATTCCGAACTTCGCATCATTGCCCACTCCGTTCGCGGGCGTGCTGCGGATTAGCTCGCCCTCCCCGATCGCACTCACCAGCCTGCGAGGCCGGACAAACCAGCGCGGCGAATTTCTAATCACCACAACGATACCGGTTGATGAATCGGCTGCCGTCACCAGTTCCGAACTCTTGTTTCCTCACTTCGCGGATGGCGGCGGATATACGATGCAATTCGTTCTCTTCGGGCGCGGATCGTCAGGCGCGATATATTTCTTCAATCGGGCGGGCGGGGCGGTCAGCCTGTTTCCGCAATAGGTTGAAGGGATACGAGGCGTCAGACCCGTTTCCGCTCCGTCCCCGAATTCCAGGCATTGTCTCGAAAGCCCTTTTGTTATAATCCAACCCGTTTCGACCGTAACGAGATGATGGATAAGGACAAACTCGAAGAACTGCTGGAAGTCAGAGCGCAAGCCCAGCAAGAGCTGGAAAAGTTGCGCGCCCGTGTCACCATTCTCTTCAGCGATATCAAGGGATCCACGACGTATTTCGAAAAGAAGGGCGATGTCGAAGGCATGTCGATGATCAATCGCCATAACAGCGTGTTGTTTCCTGAGATCGAAGGCGCAGGCGGCCGTATCGTGAAGACCATCGGCGACGCGATCATGGCTTGCTTTGAAGATCCTGTAGCCGCGATCAGGGCTGCCGTTGGGATGCAGCGGGCGCTGGAAGGGGATCGTCAAGGACGCCCTGAAATCGAACAGATCCACATTCGGGTGGGCCTGCACACCGGACTGGGCCTCATCAAAGACGGTGACGTTTTCGGAGATGTTGTCAATGCGGCGTCTCGCGTCCAGAAACAGGCACAGATCGAGCAGATCCTGATTACGGATGTTCTGCTCGACGCTGCAAACCTGGCTGGCTTCGAGTGCGCCAGGATGGGCCGCGCCGAGCTCCGGGGCAAGGACGAGCAGATCGATCTTTACGCGGTCGCCTGGTCCGCCCAGGCCACTCAACAGCTCCTTCGAGAAGTGGAGGCGCAGTACGAACACAGGCTCAAGGAACTGAAGCGGGAGCACGCCCAACTCGAGGAGGATTTCGAAAGCGCGCGAGACCAGTGGCGGGTGGAGCGCCGCGCTCTCAACGCCGAGATCGAACAACTCGAAGCAGCTGTGGAGAACGCTCGGGAAAGCGCGCGGGCGCGGATCGCAGACGAATTGCAATCGGAGCTGCGATTCCAGCTCGAAGAAGCGATGCGCGCCCGCCAGCAGGCCGAGCAGGATCTCGCGGCCGCGAGCAAGAAATTCGAGACCGATCGAAACAGTTTGAGGGCCGAGATAGCGAGCATGCAGGCCAGTGTTGTCGATGCCATGGCGCGTTCCAATAATCCGGCTCGTGCGGCGGTAGCCGTTCGCGACCTGGTGGAAGCGCGCCTTTCCGATGCCAAGCAGGAATGGCAGCTTCAGTGGGAAGGTGAACGCAGAAGGCTGAACGCGGAAATCGAGCGCCTTAAAAAGGTAACCGGAGGCACAGCCGGGGATGAAAGGAAAGAAGCGGCCCGGCGGGCCTTGCTCCAAAGGCTCGGAAAGCTGCCGGCAGGTTCCGGCGGTCCCGGACCCAAAACGGCAGACCAAGTGGAAAAGGTATTTCAGGACGCGAAAATCACCTGGGAGACGGAAGGGCACCAGCTCAATCTCAAAATCAAGAGACTCGAAATGGAACTGCAGCGCTCCCAGGACACCGTGCGCAGCGAGATCTTCCAGGAAATGCACTCCCAATACGAACCTCAGCTCACCGAAGCGAAGCGCGAGCGGAGCCGGCTTGAAGGAGAAATCCAGTCGCTTACGCGCGAGCTAGCGGCTGATCGTCAACGGCTCAACGCGCGGATCGAACAACTGGAGAAAGCGATTCCGGAAGGTCAGGACGCGGCGCGCAAGCAGGTGATGGCGGAGTTACAGGACCAGTTTGACCTCCAGCTTGAGGAATCCAACCGTCTTCGGTCCCGAGCGGAGCGCAAGCATCAGGACGCGGCCGAGGATTGGGATTCCGAGCGGCGCCGTACCAAGAAACACATTGCTGCACTTGAAGAGCAGCTCA
>QHXC01000253.1 GCA_003222815.1 Acidobacteriota bacterium
GGCGCCTCCAGTATGTTTGCATGGGAATTTGCGAAATCGCTCTACACGGCGGACGCGCTTGGCTACACGAGGTTCATATCGATGCAGAATCACTACAACCTCGTTTACCGCGAAGAGGAACGCGAGATGATTCCGCTTTGCAAAGCTGAAGGCATCGCACTTCTGCCATGGAGTCCGCTCGCACGCGGCTTTCTTGCGGGAAACCGATCCCGCAGCGGCTGGGGCAAAACGCTTCGAGCCAAGACCGACGATTACGCACATCGTCTCTACTATCAGGAGGCGGATTTCACGGTTGTCGATCGCACCGTTGAACTCGCACGACGGCGCGGCCTCAAACCTACGCAAATCGCACTCGCCTGGATGATGTCGAAGCCGTGGATCACCTCGCCAGTCGTCGGAGCGACAGATCCGGAGCACATCGAAGAGGCAGTGGCGGCGCTAAGTATCTCGTTGGCGAGTGACGAGGTTTCCTTTCTGGAAGAACCTTACATTCCGCATCCTGTGCTGGGACATCCCTAGGCAGAGATATGAAGCAGCGCCGCAAAATCATGATCGTATTCGGCACAAGGCCGGAAGCAATCAAGCTCGCACCCGTGATTCACGAACTCGAAAGAAGAGCGGACGCATTCCAAACTGTCAATATCAGCTCGGGCCAACATCGACATCTGGTGCAGCCGGTGATCACGCTGTTTCGGTTGCGCATCGACCACGACTTCGCTCTCCAACGGCACGACCAGCAACCGGATGATGTGTCCGACAGGGTGATTGCGCGATTGATTCCTCACCTCAACCATGAGTCGCCGGATCTCCTTCTCGTTCAAGGGGACACTTCGACTGCTGTGGGAGCCGCCGTGGCAGGATCCCTCATGCAAATACCCGTTGGCCACATTGAGGCCGGACTGAGGTCCGGCGATGACATGCGTCCATTTCCCGAGGAGATTCACCGAAAGCGAATTACAAAACTAGCTTCATATCATTTTGCGCCCGCAGTGAATAACCGCTCGAATCTTCTTTCCGAAGGTGTTCCGGATTCACGAATTTTTGTTACCGGCAACACCATTGTGGATTCTCTGATGAAGGTCCTCAGAGGACACACTGCATCTCTCCGCATTGATCGAATCATCGCTGAGACGTCGATGTTGAAACGAATCGTTCTGACAATGCACCGACGCGAAAACATTCCGCAGCTTGAACGTACCTTTCTAGCGCTGAGACGTTTCGTAAATGAGAACAAGGATGTTTGCCTTGTGTTTCCTGTTCATCCAAATCCAGCCGTACGTCAGTCGGCGGAGATACTTCGAGGTGAGGCTCGAATTCGGCTAATCGAAGCGCTTGGCTATTCGGATTTCATTCATTTGCTGCTCCATGCGTGGGCTGTCGTCACGGATTCCGGCGGCATTCAGGAAGAAGCCCCAACTCTTGGCAAGACGGTTCTACTGTTCCGTGCGAAAACGGAAAGACCGGAAGCGTTGGCAACAGGCACAGTCCAGCTCATTGGAGACTCACCTGACGCATTGCGGCTCGCCCTCGAAAATTTGAAGGTGCGAGGACCTTTGCGTGGGAGTCTTCGATCAAAGACGAATCCGTTCGGAAACGGCGGCAGTGCGCAGGCTATTGTCGACATCGTGGAAAACTTATGGGAAGGGACACATGAATCTATTGAATCGGCTCTTTTCCAAAGGGCGCAACGGGCCGACAGAATCAGAGCCGACTCTGTTTGAGCCCGACACGGACCGGATGGTTACACCGGTTCCGAAGATCTTGTGGATCGAGCTCACATCGAAGTGCCCGTTCAAATGCATCTTTTGTACTCGCGAAGTCCGCTGGGGCGCAGGACGCAATCTGGATTTCGACGTGTATCGCTCCCTCATCAGGCAACTCGATGAGCCGGAATTCATTGGTCTCAATTATTCCGGCGAGTCGATTCACTACCCGCGCTTAATGGAGGCTATCCGACTCGCCTGCGCCACTGGTGCTTACACGGAACTAGTCACGGCGCTTTCGTCTGCGCCGGCACGCCTGGTGCAGCAAATCGTCGAGAGCGACTTGGATCGGCTGGCTGTTTCGATTCACACACTCGACGAAAAACAGTACCAGGACATCTACGGCTTCGGGTCACTGCGAGCCCTGAAGGCGCGCATCGACGATGTGGTTCGGTTGAAGATCCGTCTGAAGAAAACTACGCCCAAACTCGACTTTTGCTTCGTCGCCATGAGCCAGAATCTGGATCAACTCCTGCCTGCCAGCCGTTATGCCATCGAAGTCGGAGCAGCCGAGATCTTCATCCATCCGATCATCGGCAGACATCCGGTTCCCTACGATTTCTCTCGGGAACTTGAGTCGAACAAGCTGACGACAGAATTCAAGAACTCGCTGGGTCAGGCGGTAGCAGAAACGCGTATCGCCTGTCCGCGTTTACCGATCACGGTGCTGAATTCCGATCTCGACATCCACCCGGTGCTCAGCGAAATTCCACACTATTACGCGCCATCGCTCCCTACCGGCGGCCGTATTCACACGTGCGACCAGAGTCCTTTCGAGAGCGTTCATGTTTTGGCGAATGGAGATGTTGTCGTCTGTGAAGTTCATGACGAAATCGCACTTGGGAATCTTCACTCCGACGGCATTCGTGAAATCTGGCATAGCAACAGTTACCGCCAGTTTCGACAACGGTATGTCACCGGCGCGAATTCGGCTTGCCGCGACTGTGTCTGGAAAATCGCATACAGGCCCGAACCGTGGAAGTCGAGGATTCGCGCGCGGGAAGGATTCAGTCCTCAATTGACACGAGGATGGTGGTCTGAGCCAGGCGCTGTTGCGATTTGGAGCAAGAAAAGAAGTGTCGCAGAGTTGCGCGTTAATTCGCCGGCACAGCGACTTCGGATTTCGGGCATTTTGCCGCACGATCCCGCGACACATTCCAACGAGTTGGTTATTTCCGCAAACGGAAACGTCATCTCCTCTATCGCAAACCCCACGTGGCGCTTTTTGCAATTTGATCGCACGTTTCCGCTTCGAAGGTCCGCAGGAGATCGTTTGGTCTTGAATTTCGCAACCAGCCATGCCTTTCGTCCATCCGCGCACTCGAATAGTGCGGATTGCCGCGATCTTGGCTTCGCCCTGGAACGGTTGGAGCTGCGATGAAGCTGCTGTTTCGCAAATTGCTGTTGGTGCCTTTCTATCTGCTCATTCTCGCAGTCGATGCAACCGGCAGGATCCTCCAGCGGGCCAAGCTTTCTCCGAAGCCAAAATCTGCATTCTGCCCTGGGATCTCCATTGTCATACCCGAACGCGCAAACAGGGAGAGGCTTCTCCCTTGCCTGCAATCGCTACGAAAAGCCTGCGCGGAACTCGGAGAACCCGAACAGGTAATTGTTGTTGTGACTGGGGCGGAGCGCGACATGTATCACGACCTGACCCAGGAGTTTCAAGCCGATTGGATCTTTCGGTCGAACCCGCTCTGGTTTATCGAGGCTGTCGCGCTCGGGGTGCGAGTGGCGAAATACGACTGGGTATATTTGCTGAACAGCGACATGGTGGTCGATCCCGCCGCGCTGCGCGAGGCCGCAAAGTGGCGGAGCCCGTCTGTTTTTGCGATTGCATCTCAGATCTATTTCCAGGATTCGAGTCGCCGGCGCGAAGAGACCGGCTTAACCGAAATTCGCGATCGAGGAGGCCTTCTCGAGATACTGGACATTGTGCCGGATGATGACGAGGGCGTTCGCACCCATGCTTATGCGGGTGGCGGCAGTTCCCTCTTCCGGCGTGAACTGCTTGCGGACTTCATCGAGAGAACAACGGCATACGCGCCATTCTACTGGGAAGATGTCGAATGGAGTGTGCTGGCTTGGCGCAAAGGCTATGAAGTGCTTTTCTGTCCGAAATCCGAAGTGTGGCATGCCCATCGAAGCACAAACCTAAAGTTCTTTTCACCCGAAGAAATTGATCGGATCTTCAGGCGGAACCGTTTGCAATTTCAGTTGCGCATGGCGCTGCCCTCAAATTCTCTAAGGACGGTTTTCGGTACGATCGCCAGGCTCGATGCAAAGTCTTTTCGAGAAATGGTGAATGCCGGTTTTACGAACACGCTAGGCTCCAGATTACGTAGTCATTTCGATCCGCCGTTCAATCTTCATCACATTCCCGGAGTCGGCGTTTATTACCGGCGGCCAAGAAGAACCGGATCGCCTTTGATAATGATTGTGAGCCCGTATTGCGTTTATCCGCCCGCACACGGCGGTGCGAGACGCATCCACGAACTGATCGACCGGCTTGCCGGGGAATTCGACATCATCTTGCTAAGCGACGAATCGGAACACTACTCGAATGCCAGTTTCAAATATTTCCAGAAGTGTCATCTCGTATCTCTAGTGAGAGGGAGAAAAGCGCGCCCGGATTATGGCCGCATCAACCGAATCCTCAGCCACTCCAATCGTACACTGGCAGCGAGCCTTCAGAGCTTGATAGCGGCCTGTGACCCGGACATTGTTCAAATCGAATACGTCGAACTGGCAAAGCTCATCGAGATGAAGGATGGCCGGCCTTGGATTCTGACACTACACGATGTGCTTCTGGACGCCTCCGCGACAAGATCATCCAAGGAAGACGAGTTCGAACTCCAGTACATCAACCGATTCGATGCCGTCATAACGTGCAGCCCTGAAGACCGCGCCTTGCTGCAGCGCGAGAACGTCCACATCGTCCGCAACGGAGCCAACATCACTCGGCATTATCAGCCGTCGCCTGCAGAAGGAGCGATCCTTTTTATAGGACCATTTCGATATCCACCCAATCTTGCTGGGATTATCGACTTTCTCAATGACGTTTATCCGGCGATTCGCCGGCAGGTACCCAGGGTGAGGCTGTGGATTCTTGGAGGGGCGGATGCGCGTGTTATTGCGGCGAGGAACAGATGCTTTGAGCAGGCGGGCGTGACCGTGTTTGATTTTATTGAGGACGTACAGCCGTTGCTCCAAGGTTGCTCGATCACCGTCAACCCTGCCAAAAACGTTTGCGGAAGTTCCTTGAAGGTAATTGAGTCCCTGGCGGCAGGCCGGATCTGCGTGTCCACCCGGGATGGGGGACGGGGGCTCATATCCGCCAATCTGCCGTCCCTAGTTATAGTGAATGAGAATGATTTTGCGAAACAGATCGTCAGCCTGCTCACGGACGTTGAACACAGACATTGCTTGGAAGTTCCGACGGAGGCACTGCACCCATACTCATGGCAACAAGTATCGGAAGAGCAAGCACGCATTTACAGATCGCTATTGCAAACTGGTTACTCCACTCCCAGGTACGCATCCGTTCGGGCAGGCACAGGGGCGCGATAGCCGGCTGGTTGAACGAACATGATGAACCGGCATTCGCGTATCCGGAAATCACCGGCTATTACTTGAGCTGGCTCGCTTCGCTGGCTCGTCTTCAGCCGGAAATCGACACGCATCCCGCAGCTCTCGCCGCTGTCGAATGGCTGCAAACGATCACGAGTTTTGATCATCCTCCCGCAACTCGGTATTATTTCGACGACTCCGACGATTGGCGGAACGACGCTACCTTCACCTTCGACCTCGCGATGATGTGTCGCGGGCTGCACGCCGTCCGAGGAATGGTTCCGGAACGGCCTCGAAAACAGCTGCTTCAGAAACTTCTTCGGCACGTTCTGCCGCCGGGCAATAGCCTCCCCGTGTTTATCAATGCTCGAGGTGAGTTACCGGATCGCTGGTCCACACGGCCGGGTCCCTTTCAGTTGAAGACCGCGGCGGCACTGCTGCCATTTGAAAGGCACCCAGCAATATGGAGCACCTTTTATCGATGGCGTGGACGAATACTCGAGGAAGTCGATAGCGGCGAGCTTCACGCCGCCTTTTATGCGCTGGAAGGACTGATGCAGTTCGCCATCTCGGGAAAGCCAGAAGCCATTCACGAGGTTGCGAATTGCTTTGAAGCTCTCTTTGCGTGCATTGACGATGCACGATCGGACGTTATCGCTCAGGGTTTACGCCTTGGCTGTGCTCTCAGATCTTTCGGTTTCCTCCAGGGCCGGGCCTGGAGCAACCGCCTTGAGGAATTGCGTTTCCGTCTTGAAACCTTTGTTTCGGAATCCGGCGCTATCTCATTCCGCTCTGGGGGCTACCGGCCAACTCATTTCAACACCTGGGCCACCATTTTTGCGTACCAGTGCTTTAATAACACCGACATTCCCAGCATCGTTTTGTGTCACTTGCCGGGATGAATCCAGGCAGTGGATCTTTCGATGCCGGAGCACGTCGTGACAACCGGGCGACCCATTGATGTGCGCGTCGTTGACGACGGTGAAGCCTCTTGTATTTCTGGGACGCCGTGTATCAACCTGCGTTAGGCCACAGAGGCCACAGGCCAGGCACGCGGAGGATTTAAGCCAAGATTTCCGGGCGGGCGGCCGGGCCTTCAGCGCGTCCCCGTCGCCGCTTTGATTTCAACCTTGGTGATGGCGTCGACCTCGCTGTCCGCCAGCCACAAGCTCCCGTCAGGCCCAACCACCATGTGGCGGACAACGCCGCCTCCCGACGGCAGAATCGGCCACGTCTGGAATTTCTCCGTCGCCGGATCGAATCGCACGAGCATGTTCGGGTTGGCGTTG
>QHXC01000254.1 GCA_003222815.1 Acidobacteriota bacterium
CGCTCAAGAAAGACCGGAGTTTCTTCTTCGGCAACTTCGAAGGACAGCGGCGGGCGGAATCCAACAAGTTCTCCACTGTGATCCTGAACAACCTCGAGGCTATAAACCAGGTTAAACGTTTCTATGGCCTCAGGCCGGAAGTCACCAACCTGCTGCGCACGAATGATTACGATAGCTTTCTTGGCAAGATCGATCATTCGTTATCGGCGAGCAACGTCCTCTCCGTACGCTATAGCCTGCTGAACTCGACGGTGAATGGGTTTCTGGGCGGAGGGGGACGCGCTTCGCCTGCGTCCACTACAGCGCGGGACAATGGGACTCGGGATCAATCACTGGTGGTCGGGGAGACGTTTGTTCGTGGAAGTGTAGTCAACGAAGCCCGGGCACAATGGTCCAGGCGGCGCTTCGACTTCGGCTCGCGTCTCAAGGAACCCGACTTGGAAGTCTCGAACCTGCTGATCACCGGAAAGAGCACATCAGACATGGACTTCTATCGCGAAACGCGCGTGCAGGTTTCCGACAGTCTCGGATTCGTTCGGGCCGGACATTGGTTGAAGACCGGCGTGGACTTTCACCGGCTTAGTGACGACTCGCAGTGGGATCTTTTTTTTCCGGCGCGAGTCATCTTTCCAAACCTGACTGCCTTTTTTTCCGAAGCCCCAGCCGTTTTCTGGTGGCCTTTCCTGAAGAGCGCGTCGTCGCGTCCACAGCTTAGCGTGCCGTTTACTCAGGCCGTCCCTTCCAGTTGGCAGGAATCGACGCTGACCAGTCTAGATCACAACGCGTACGGGTTCTTCTTTCAGGATGAGTGGAAAGCTACGCGCAAGCTCACGCTCACGTACGGTCTGCGTTACGACTTTGAAACCTATCCAGTCAAATTTATCCAGCGCATGGACCGGAACAACTTTCAACCGCGGCTGGGACTGGCTCATGCCTTCAGCCCACGGACCGTGGTGCGGGCCGGCTTCGGCATTTTCCATGACCGCCTGGTTTCGAGCATCGGCCAGGTGTTCGACACGGCTGAATGGCTGAGCGTGGGTGACCGGCCCAACGCTGCGGTTCTTTATCCCGGAATCTCTCCCTTCCAGGGCCGCTTCGTCCAGCCGACAATTCGAGGAGGAGCCGCGGTTCCTTCATGTGCACTGGCAACGCTGCCTCCTCCGACAACGGCGCCCGCCGCCACTTGCCTGTTTACGCTGACCGGGCAAACGCCTCCTCCACTCTCGATCCCGGGACAACCCGGTGTGATCCCTCCAGGATTCACCGACAACCTAGACGGAAGACTGCGCACTCCTTACGCTGAGCAGGCCAGTCTGAGAATCTCACACGAAATCGGCGGCGGAGTGGCAGTCTCTGCGAACTACCAGTACGTGCACGGACTCAAGATCGGAGCGCACACCGGGAACCTAAACGGCGTACAGACGGCAACAACGGTCTTCGGCTTTCCCGTGTTCGGGGCCAGACAATTCCCGGAACTTGGCGATTTCTTCGTAAAAGACAGCGGTGGTTTCTCCATCTACCATGGTGGAGGTTGGGAAGTGGAGAAACGGTTCGAACACGGGTTCAGTCTCCACGGAAGCTACACCTTCTCGAAAACGATCAACAACAGTGAGTCGGTGGCGAATCTGGCCGACATACCCCAGGGACAAGATCGAAAACTGGAGCGCGCCATATCGCGCCAAAGCGTGCCGTACCGGTTCACCATGGCGGCGGTCAGTCAGATTCCATCCAGAGCACCCGTCCTGCACGACTTCCGCTTCAGCTCGTTAATTACTCTGGAAAGCGGACGATTCTACAACGTGTTCGCCGGTTCCGACGTCAACGGCGACGGAAACCCGACGTCAGACCGGCCCGGAAACCTTGGCCGGAACACCCTGGAAGGACCGGGCTATGCAAGCGTCGATCTCCGGGTCGGGCGCGCGTTTCGCCTGGGCGAACGCCTGACTCTGGATTTCAGCGGCGATCTCTTCAATCTTTTCAATCGTACGAATATCAAGGACCTGAACACGCTTTACGGTGCGCCGGACATGACGCGGCCTCCCGATCCCAACCTGGGTTTCGGTACGCCGCGGGATGTATTCAACCCGTTTCAGTTTCAATATGGCGCGAAATTGCGTTTCTGATAATCTCTCTGAGTTTTCAAAGACCAACCAGATCCGGTTGATGACCGTTGCAGAGTTGATGCCGGTGGGGTACCGCGTGTCCTGAACCATCACGCCGTCGCGCAGCATCGGAGTGTTTTGTGCGCTGATTCCAGCGAGGGTTGTCCCTTCACGCCCGAATGCGTTTGCGCCTGCCGGGGTGGCGCTCGTAAATACGAGGTTGTCCAGGCCGCCGAGCACGTTCAGCATGTCGAGCACGTTGTTTCCAACAACCGGCTGGCCGAGAGGTTCTGCATGCCGCATATACGGTCTGAGCCGCCCAAAGCACTCGTGATCCACTGTATTGATCCGAGATTTCAGAAGGCGTTTGACGAATTCATTCACGAACAACTCGGTCTGGCCGAAGGCGAGTATATTCCTCTCCTCGTGCCGGGAGGGATAGCGTCGGTCGGCAAGGGCATTTCCGAATTTCTGCCCAAGAATCACAAGGTACTTCGTGAACAAATCCAATTGGCGCTAGAAGTGTACCAAGCTGAGGAACCTCGCGTGATTCTAATCAATCACGAAGACTGCAGGGCCTATTTGAATCTGATGAAGAAACTGCCCTCGTTCGCTACTCGTGGCATGACGATGCTGACGCGGCAGGTGGATGACTTGAAAGTTGCCAGCACCCTTATTGAGCAGATTACGGAAAAGACGAGCCGTCGCGCCACGTTTGAGTTGTACATGGCGCGAATCGGTAACACTGGCAACATCGCGTTCGACCGGATCGCATAGGCGGTTTCAATATCGGCAGATCCTTCTCCAGAGGCCGAGGCGGCGCGATGGGAGAGGTCAATCCTGGCCTCCGTCAATGGCTCGGATGGCATTGTCAAGTTACTCGACTGCTCGCGCGCAGCTCGTGCGACTCTGTCACGCCGCGGCGCCCGGCCGGATCCCACGACGGTCCCGCGTTCGAGAGACCTGCGAGCATGTAGCCGACGTTCCGGGGGAGATTCCACCAGACCCCCGCGCGCGAGCCCGCGAGCCGGCGGGCGATCGATGGCGGCGAGTAGAAGCGGCGCGCGACCCACTCCGTACCGGCCTCGAGCTCCGCAGGCGACATGAGGGCGGGCTCGAAGACACAGTGTTTCTTCCCGTCGTACCTCGACCAGTCGGTGGTCAAGATCCTTTCGTCGGCGTTCAGGCGAAGGAAGGTCGGAGTCCCAGGCATGGGCACGACCATGCTCACGGTCGCGACGTCGACGCAGGCCTCGTCGAGGAAGTCGGCCGTGCGGCGGAAAATCCCGACGTCGTCCTGGTCGAACCCGAACATGATCCCCAGGTGGACCGCGACCCCGTGGCGGTGAAGGTTCGCGATGAGACGGCGGTAGTCGTCGACGCGATTGTGCGCCTTGTTCGTCGCCTCGAGGCTCTGCTGCGAGATCGACTCGAGGCCCAGGAACAGAGCCTTGCAACCGCTCCGCGCCGCGAGCTCGACGAGCTCCTCGTCCCGTACGGCGTTGGCCGTGCACTGGCTCGTCCACCACTTCTTGAGCGGAGTGAGAGCCCTGAAGAGATCCTTCGCATAGCGCGAATTCGCGCCGATGTTGTCGTCCCAGAACACGACCGCGCGCGTGGGGCTCGTCGCGACCTCCCGAACGACCTCGTCGACGGGACGGTAGCGGACGGTCCCCGGCCCGTAGAGGAGCGGGATCGAGCAGTAGTCGCAGCGGTGGGGACAACCTCGCGTCGCGATCGTGACCGACTTCCCATAGCGGCGTCCCTTGATCAGGTCCCAGCGCGGGGCGGGCATGCCGGCGAGCGGCGCCCGCCGGGTCGAGACGTAGACCGGCTCGAGCTTCCCCCGGCGAGCGTCGTCGAGGACGCGCGGCCACGTGTCTTCGGCTTCGCCCACGACGACTGCATCGGCGTGGCGCGCGGCCTCCTGGGGGAGAGCAGTCGCGTGTGGTCCGCCGATCACGACGGGCACGCCCCGTCGGCGGAATTCCCGGGCGAGACCGTAGGCGTGAAGAGCGGACGGCGTCGGGGCGGTGATCCCCACGAGGTCCGCCGGGATGTCGAACCGCACCGGTTCGACGATCTCGTCTGTGTGCGAGACCGCGTGCTCGGGCGGCGTGAGCGCCGCGATCAGCGGCATGGTGAGCTGCGGGAACTGGATCAGGCGGCCGTGGCGGAGGCGTCGCGACTCCGGCGACTCGGCGGTGATCAGGTGAACACGCACGTCCCAGATCGTACAGGAGGGACGTCCCGGCGGCCACGGATTGTTGAGGATAGTAATTCCAAGCGAGGGGAGTAATGCGGCGGTCTTTTAAACCGTGTCTATAGCATATGCTACCATCGACGGCATGGAGCCCATATGAGTTCAGGTGTTCTCGCCGCCGCGTTGGTCGCAGTGGTGGCGTCATCACAACAGCCTCAGAATTCGCACGAACTCATCAGTGCCTTGCAGCGAGCGACAGAATACGTGACGCAGTATGAAGCGGAACTGGGCAACCTGATTGGTAACGAGGAGTACGTCCAAAACGCGGCGTGGCTCGCGCCTACGGGACGGGGTAACCCGATGGTTGCGAAACGATTGCAGCGTCGTGTTTCATCGGACTTCCTGATCATCCAGGTGGGCCCGGAGTGGGCGGCCCTTCGAAAAGCGAATCGCGTCGACGGTTCGAAGGTCAAGGAAACCGAACCGGCTTTTGAAGATGCTTTCGACAATTCTTCTGAAGCCAATCAGAAACGTCTGCTTGCAATGAAAGCCGAGAGCACGCGCTACAACATCGGCGACATCATCCGGGACACTAATCTGCCTACGGTCGCCTTAAAAGTGTTACGCGAAAGCGAGGTCTCACGTTTCGTCTTTGAGCAGGCCGGCTCGAGCAAAATTGAAGGAATCCAAGCGTGGGTTGTCCGTTTTCGCGAACAGGCGAGCCCGACGCTTGTCATAGGCGGAAAGGGCGAATTTCTATATTCAAATGGAACGCTCTGGATCGAACCCGAAACCGGTCGAGTGCTGCGAACGGAGTTCATTGTTGAAAATCGATACGCGCCGGCTCGTGTTAAAGCACGGATCGTCGTGACCTACTCTGAAGGAAAAAACATCAAGCTGCTCTTACCCAGTCTCATGGACGAGCACTATGAGAGCGAATTCAACACCGTCGATTGTAAGGCCTACTATTCCAACTTCCGCCCTTTCGAAGTTGAGGTCAAGTTTGACATTCATCCCCCTGTTCAATGAGTTATACCGTCTGAGCAATCAAGCGAAAATTTCGCTAAAACGAGAACCGCAAAGCGAACTGGATCTGCCGGGATGTCGTGGCGGTGACGGTATAGCGCCAAATTTTTGGGTTGAAGCCGCCCAGACCCGTGAAGACCACGATGGAGCCGCTCGCCGGGGTTCGGAAGTTTGGATGATGCGTCACGTTAAAAAATTCCGCCCGAAACTGAAGACGGCTGCTATTTCTCAGCGAAATTTCCCGCTGCAGCGAAAGGTCGATACTGAATACGGAGGGTCCGATCAACGTGTTTCGGCCGAGGTTACCGAGGGTCCCAGCGTCCGGAACGCTAAAGACGCAGGGATCATCATATGAAGATGCTGAACAACGAAGAGCAAACTGCCGCCATTGCAAGGTTTCTTGCGCGGTTCTGCCAGGAGGAGTTATGGAATCGACCCCCGTCAGTGGGTCTCACTTCAACCCCGAGGCGGAGGCCTTCGCCCAAGGTGTGATCGAAGCAGTGGCCCAACAGCGTCTGCCGGAGCTGTTCGCCGGCGCGCGCCCGGAGGCGCTCTACCGTCTGCCGGACCGTAACGGCGTCAGCGTGGTTGTGCTGCGCACGCCGGCGCTGACAGAAGAGCAGTTGAGGCAACTGCTGAAATACCGGATGGCGCAATATCTGGCGGTCCATTTCGTTGACCCACAGACCGTCTACGAAGCCCGGGTGGAGCACGAGCCGGTCACCAATGTGTCACCGGATGACGTTCACGTCATTGCCGGTTGTGCCGAGACCGGCGAAATCCTCTGCTATGCCGTAATTCGGGCAGCGCCGGAGGTCCCCGCCGGGACGACCCTGCGCGCGCCAAATCGTCCGCTCCTCCCGACCGAGGCGCTTTACGGGTGGGGCATTTTCAACCGGTTGCGCATCTTGCCGGACCTGCCCGTGGCGAAGGTGCGCGAAATCGGACGGTTCGTGAAAAACCAGCGGCTACCCGGGCCCAACGAACTCAGCGCCCGCGGACCGGTGGAGGTGGGTGTCGCCCTCTTCCACACGTTGACGGGACCATTGCGCATGGAGGTGGACGCCTTCATCGGCACCATTGAAGAAGGGGTCGCCGGGCAAAACCTGGCCTTCTTTCATGTCCCGCTGGTTATGATCCGCAGCACGGCCCCCTCGAGCGAGGACGCTTACTTGCTCCGGCACTACGAGCACGCTACGATGTACCCTTTCGCCGCGCTCGTCTCCGATTTGTCGGAGGCGATGCGCGTGCGGCTCCCCGCAATCGAGCGCGCCCTGGAGCAGCGGGGCAAGCATGGGTTGCTGGCCCGCCCCACTGCCGCAGCGGGGCGTTGCCATGCAGACCCGGGGGGAGATGGTCGTAGTCGGTGATCGGCTGCGCCAGTTCACCTTGTTTAGCGGCCTCTCCGCGCCGGAAGCGACGACGCTCGGCACCTTCTTGGAGCGCGTCGTGGTCCAGGCGGGGGATGTGATTGTTCGCCAGTGGGACGAGGGCGACTGTTTATTCCTGATCGAGTCGGGTGAGGCCGCGGCCCAATTCACTGACGCCAGTGGGAAGCCCGTGAGACTGCGGACGATGGGCGCCGGCGACTACTTCGGGGAAATCGCCCTGATCACCGGAGCCGCGCGCACGGCCGATGTCATCGCTCTGACGCCGATGACGCTCCTGAAGCTGACCCGGCAACTCTATACTCGCTACCTGAGCCACGCGGCGGAAGTAGAGCAAGAGCTGGCGCGCACGGCCGCCAAGCGCGCTACCGACTCAATACGAAAAGGCAAGTCGCTTGACAACGATACCGGCTAACGCAGCCGGATTTTAAAATGAACCAATTCACCTTATCCATCTCGGAGTTGACGGCACACCTGGCCGCTACCGAGCTGTTCCGCCGGCTTGACCGGAAAGTCCTCGAAGAGATTGCGGTGGACCTTGAGCTGATTAACTTGTCCAAAGGAGAAGCCTTGTTCCGGCAGGGCGACGTCAGTGATGCAATGTACGTGGTTATCAACGGTGGCTTGCAGGCAGCGATTGCGCAAGAGAACGGCGACGCGCGGGTCGTGAGTGAAGTGGGGCCGGGTGAACTGGTGGGAGAAATCGCCATCCTGACCGGGGGCATGCGCACCGCCTCCCTGTATGCCGTCAGCGACACCGCGTTGCTGCGGCTGTCTAAAACCACTTTTGACCGTCTGGCAGCCCAGGATGTGCAGACGCGCGCGCAAATAGACCAGATCATCCTGCAGCGGTTGCGGCGGGACAAGTTGGCCGCGCGATTGTTCGACCTGTTTGGCCCGCTCGACAAAGCCGCGCTGCAACAGGTCGAGGCCGAAATTGAGTGGATAGATCTGCCCCGCGGAGAAGCCCTGGTCCGACAAGGAGAGGCCGGCGATCGTCTGTACATCCTCATTAGTGGACGTCTGCGGGTGGTGGTGGCCGATGAGCGGGGAGCAGAACGCGTGGTGTCGGACGTGGCGCCCGGCGAGAGCGTCGGCGAGATGGGGATCTTGACCGGCGAAACTCGCTCTTCGAGCGTGTACGCCATCCGCGACTCGGTTCTGGTAAAGCTCTCGCAGGCCGGATTTGAGCGGCTGCTGGAGAAGCAGCCCCAGCTCTTGAGACACATTGCCCAGCTGGTGACTCAGCGGTTGCGGCGGGCCACTCCCGCAACGCCCGCACGCAAAGCCGTGACCAACCTCGCCATTATCTCCGCTGGGCTGAGCGTGCCGCTGGCTGAATTCGCTCGGCGTTTGGTGGCCGCGCTTTCAGCTAACGACGCGACCCTTCATCTCAGCAGCGCGCGCATCGACCAAACGTT
>QHXC01000255.1 GCA_003222815.1 Acidobacteriota bacterium
CATTTGCTCACAACGCGGTTGATGATAAGGCATCCGAGAAACGTCAGATCAAAATTCGTCTCTAACTTAAGGTGGCGCCCCGAGTTCGATTCCCGTTTCCCGCTTTTGGTTTCAAACAGTTACAGCCCTCCGGTTTTCTGAATTACTCCATTTACTCCGTTTATGAGTGGTTGGACGCGGTTGTCCCGCTGCTAGCATGACCCAGAAGGCTATAGGCAGTGAGTTTTTGAATCGAGCATTGATCGAAGCCAAACCATGGAGGGTCCCTCTGCATGTCAACCGTACCGATCCACGCAGTCAAATTGGGCCTTGCACTGGAGGTCTACGGAATCGAACTCCGGTTGTGGAAGGAAATAGGCGAGAGCGAATGGGGTGCAACCCTTCGCGAAAACGACAACACGGTTCACACTCGTTTTGAGGAAGAGAATCTCACGATGGCCAAGCTTCATCTTCTGGCAGAGGCCAGAAAGCGAGCGCTGAGTCAATCCGGCGGCGCGGAGTTGCCGGGTTGTGAAGCGTTTTTGAACTCCTGGAAGCCGATCAATATGACGAAGGAATAGGGGGCAGGCTCTCCATCCGACCACTATTTACGCAGCGGTTTGAAGCTCCTTACGCAGTGGTCTGAAGCCCGCGCGAACCTCTTCAGAAAAAGTTGCGGTTGTTCGCAGGCCGCAAAGTGCCCACCTTTGTCGAGCTTGTCGTAATAGATGAGTTTGGGATACGCCCGTTCTGCCCGGCTCCGCGGGGCTTGATAGAGCTCGTCAGATTTACATAACAGCTAAAACTGCGACGGGAATGTCTCGACGTTTACCCCGGCCCGCCACGTGCCCGCCCATCGCGCCGAATGCTTGTACTTCCTACATTCCGATGAGGACGTCTTCTGGATTCGCCGTCCCAGCGATCGTACTTGAAGTTGACCTGTGACCCACCCAGGGTGACGCGCGTTAGCCGGTCTTCAAAATCCCACGAGTAGTAGGTTGTCGTTCCCGATGAGTCGATTTTTGACGTCACGTTTCCGTTATTATCGTACGCGTACGTCACACTCGGTTGGCTGGTGAGCTCAATCGAGCCGTTGTATAAGGTGAGACGCCCATCGACGAGAGTCTGTTGCCGACGGCGTCATAGGTGTTGCAGCGTGTCCAGGCGCGGCGAGCTGCAGGCCATATATGTCTGCCGCGGAAGACGCAAAGGCTTGCGAATCAAAGTCGTCGAGGTTCAGTCTAACCTCTTTTAGCAAACTTCATTAACTGGGGGCGACTTCCCGCTTTGTGCCCGAAAAACGCCCCTGCGCCCCGAAAGATACTATCCTCACGCCCGGATTCAGGTATTCCATCACTCCGGTCCCGAAATTCCCGGATCGGCCAGAGAGGGAAAACCGCGTTCATTTTTCCTATGCTTCCGTGGGTTACGCCTGGGATGCCGCGGCGAACCTGACTTCAATGACCGATCCTCAGGGTGGAGCTACCACATACACATGGGACACCCTCAACCGGGTGGCGACCTTGAAAAATCCGCAGCGCGATCAGTTCACGTTCACTTACGACGCATTGGGACGGCGGACACAACTGGCGCGGCCGAACTCCGTCAAAACGAATTATCAATACGATCCGCTTGCACGCGTCACGTCCTTGCTGGATCAATACACAACGAATAAGGGAGCCACGACGACTTTAGATGGAGCGCAATACTCCTACGACGCGGCGGGCAACCGGCTATCGAAAACCGACAAATTGACGAACATTGTCTCCAACTATACGTATGATCCTTTGTACGAACTGACGGCAGTGACCCAGGGCGCAAACACAACAGAATCGTATTCGTTCGATGCAGTCGGAAACCGGCTCAGTTCCTTAAACGTGCCGTCCTACACTTACAATTCGTCCAACGAGCTTACGGCTCAGACTGGCGTCACCTATGCGTATGACAACAACGGCAACTTGATTTCAAAGACGGGCGGAACAACATATTCCTGGGACTTTGAAAATCGGCTTACGCGAGTCATATTGCCGGGCAACTCCCAAATCAATTTCAAATACGATCCAATGGGACGCCGAATAGAGAAAAGCTCGTCCGCGGGCACCGTGAATTACATTTATGATCAGACCAACGTGCTTGAGGAGGTGGACACAGCAGGCACACTGGTTACGCGATACACGCAGAATCTTGGAATTGATGAACCGCTGGTGACGCTGAAATCCGGGACGGCCAGTTACTACGAAGCCGACGCCTTGGGAAGTGTCACAACTTTGAGCAATTCGTCTGGCGCGTTGGCTAAGACCTATAGCTACGATTCATTCGGTCGATTACTTTCTTCTTCTGGCACAATTGCAAATCCGTATGGGTTTAGTGGGCGGAAACTGGATTCTGAAACTGGGCTGATGTATTACCGCGCCCGGTATTACGACCCAGTCGTGGGTCGCTTCATCGCTGAAGACCCGATTGGCTTCAAGGGCGGCTTCAATTTTTACGAATATACCGGCAACAACGTCACCAACGCGATTGACCCAATGGGTCTGGAATGGTGGTATTCGCAGGCGACGGGACAAGTGAGTCATTTTGATCCAGAAACAGGATTTACATTTGTGGCCACCGGATATGCGGGCCACATGCACGGTCTGAACAATCCCAGCCTTCAGGGGACGTTAAACATTGGACCGATTCCTGTCGGTAATTACACCATTGCACCGCAGCGCGACAACGTCACAACGAACCGTACAATCTTACCGGCATCAATGCGCCTAATCCCAGATCCGAAGAACTGGATGTTTGGTCGGGCCGGTTTCCTGATCCACGGTGGCGACATGGAAAAACGAACTTCCTCGAACGGATGCATTATCTTGCCGTTGGAGATACGCAACCTCATCGGTAACAGTAACGACAAAATCTTGATCGTATACTAGGAGCCGCAATGAACAGATACCGCCAGGCCACGATTCAAATTATATTCGGATCTCTCTTTTTTGCTTACCCGGTAGTGGCGCAAGACAGGGCAACCATATCTCCCAGAGGAACGACCTCTTTAAATGCAAGAATTAACCGGGCGCAAGTACAGGTAATGATTCGGACGACAATCATCAACTCCTCGCACGTTTTGTTTCCCTCTGAATTTATCCCTGGCGCGAAAGAGGTGAGCATCGTTTCGAACGTGCGGATTGCAGTGGACGGAAAACCAATCAGTGTGCCTCGGTCGGTCTTTCTTGATTTGTTCGATCCCCACGAAGCATTACTACAATTCGACAAAGGCAGGTTTGTCCTTCGCATTGACAGCGGTGATGCCTCCAATGCGGGCTTCGTCCTCGTCTACTTTGATGCAAAGGGAGTATCGCAGCGGATGATCTATAGTGCGCTGACGCCTGAAAAACCATCCGAGGACACGCGATACTTCTTCACCGTACTTGAAGATAAATAGCTATGCGCCGGAGAGTCCATCCGGTCTACCGTGTAACGAGTCACGATCTTCGGCCCCGATACTCTCCCGATAAATCTCTTCGATAATCTCGCATTGGTCGCAATCAATCGGCGAACAACTCTATGAGTGGAGGGATAGGATACCGGACTTGTGTAGACAAGACGGGTATCCCATGCCGCATTGCGGACAGGTGAGAGGTGTGGCCAGGCATGGAGGAAGTCAAAAAGGAGCGCCCGGAAAGACGCCGGGCGGAAGTCGCGTTTGGATAACCGAAGGCTTCAGCTCAAAGCTGCCCCGGCTGTGGTTTGGGATGAGAGAGAGAAGGCGAAGAAGGCCCCGCCGGATTGAAGTGTCCGGCGGGGTTGAGAAGGACAGGACGATCAGCCAGGTATAGCCCGTCGCCTCAGCCTTCGGGCCTGCGTCACCGGCAGGCAGGTTTTGCCGGGGCGCGACCCTCCGGCAAAGTGGAGAAGTCCAAGGGCAGCCGGTATTGATGGCCATCGTGAAGGATGAAGCCTTCGTCGCGGGTGTAATGCCGCGGATTGAACCAGTCATAGGAAGAGTTCCCCGATCATCCCAGTTCAGGAAGTAAGGTCATTCGCGATCGAGGATTTCCTGCCAGAGCCTGCCGCAACACACGATGCTTTAAAGATTTGAAGATTTGAGTAGGATGATCGCCGTCATTTTGGAAGGGAAGGCGGTGATTGAGGCCAGCTTTCTTTTGACGGAGAGGGCAAGCCCGAAACCACCGCCGGTCAGTAGACGGTGGTCATTCTACACAGCCTTGCGATTTCCGTCGAGCACTTGTGCGCCCGAAGTGTGGGCGCGCCATCGGTGGAAGAGCTTCGGCCGCGATCCTGCACACAATGCGGGCAGTTGGCGCGCGATGGCGGACGCCTTCGCGTGCAAGGGCATGGTTGTTACAGCCGACAGGTCTGCGGACTGAGTGAGGGATGGATTGTCATTTGGGTGCGGCGGTACTTGTGCCGGGATTGCGGCCACACGATGAGCTGCTTGCCGGATTGGCTGCATCCGTGGCGGTGGTACGCGGCGACAGTCATCATTGAAGCCCTCTACCGGCATTTGATTCTAGGAGAGACGGCACGTGCGGTCAGCGTGCGGTTCAGGCGTAGCCGCGATGCGAGCGAATGGCGCAGCCTGCGGCGGTGGCGGAAGCAGTTATTGGTATCGACGACATTGTGGGGCTGGTTGGGATCACGGCTTGGGGTAAGCCAGCCGGCACAGAGCCGACGCCAAGGCCGGCTGAACCTAACGCGGTTGCTCGGCGAGATGCGGATCGCTTGGGAATCGGCCGCAAAAGTTCTTCGCGGGTTGGCGCCGGCGGTGAGGTCAAGTCTGAACGGCCTCATGCACAACCGGCGTACGGCTTGGCCGGTGACGCGATTCCGTCCAGGAGTGTCTTCGGCGTCGGATTCTGGAAGAGCGCCAACGGCAATGCCCACAAAGGAAGGCCCTGGGCGAGGGCCACCACGCTAGCCATGCTGGGTTCCATCACGTGAACAACACGAGGAGGAACTCATGACCGACGATGAACGTAATCACGAAGCGCTGTTTCGACACGCCATTCTGGGCGATCTGCTCAGCCGGAATCCGCGGCGGGGACAACTACGCCTGGCGCTGAAACAGCTCGCCCAACAAACCTATCAAGATCACCACGGACGATCGCGCCGCGTCGCTCATAAGACGCTGGAGGAGTGGTACTACAAGTACCGAAATGGCGGTTTTGAAGCGCTCAAGCCGCGGCCACGCAAGGATCGCAACAGCAGCCGGGTTCTCGCTGAAGACTTACAACAACTGATCCTCGATATGAAACGAGAAGATCCGGGCCGTTCGGCGCATCTGATTTTGCGGGAACTGGAACTGGCCGGAAGGATTGCCACGGGCCAGGTCAGCCGGTCGAGTGTGCAACGGTTGCTTCACCGGCATGGTCTGTCCGTGCCACGCATGGAGTGGGATCACGCGGCGCGATACCGCTGGGAAGCCTCGATGTGCGGAGAACTCTGGCAGGCCGATGCGCTGCATGGTCCTGCGCTGATGAATCCGGCAACAGGGCGGAAGCAGCGCGTGATCGTTTTCGGGCTCATCGATGACCGGAGCCGGCTGATTCCTTATCTGGAAAGCGGCTTCGGTGAAACCGAACAACGTTTCCTCGCCGTGCTCTATCAAGCGATGGCCCGGCGCGGCATCGTGCGTAAACTCTTGCTGGATAATCATGCCAGCTTCAGCGGCTATGATCTGCGGCTGTTGTGCGCGCGGCTCGGGATTCATCTGGTACACAGCCGGCCCGGTGACGCTCCATCGAAAGGAAAGATTGAAAGACTCTGGAGAACGCTTCGCGCTCAACTGATCGAGCGGCTCGACCTGGAACGCGTCACAACGATCGATGAGTTCAATCTGCGTCTGTGGACATGGGTCGAGATGGAGTATCACCATCAACCGCATTCTTCACTTTCGGGCCGCACACCATTGGAAGTCTGGGAAAGCGAGGCGGACCAGATCCGTTGGGTCGAGGATCACAGTCAACTGAAACAGAACTTCTACGGTGAAGCCACGCGACTGGTCCTCAACGATTCCACCGTGCAATGGCGCGGCGTCTTGTATGAAGTTCCACCGTATCTACGCCGCCAAAGAGTGCGTCTGCGTTATGCGTTGTTAGATCCCACTCGTGTCTCCGTGCTCGATGGCGGTACGGAGATTCCTCTGCGCCCTGTCCAGCCCGTCGATAATGCGCACCGCTCGCGTGCCACGGCGCCGACGATCGCGGCCGACAGCGACGCGACCAAAACGGGACTCAACGCCGCCGAACTGATCCTGGCCCGCGCGGCGGGCATCGATCCTCAAGGAGGCGGCGATGAATCCTAAGATGCTATCGACCTACGGGCTGACGCGGCTATTCCGGTTCCGGCAAAACCTGCCTGCTGCGCGCCATCGAAGAGGATCTTCCTCAAGGCCGCTACCGCATCCATTACGTGCACAATGCGACGGTCAACCGCCGCGACTTTTATCGGCAACTGTCGATCGGTATGGGACTGGAGCCGCGCGCCACGTTTGCTGCACTGTTCGCCTCGATCAGCCAGCACATTGAAGACCTGGCCAGCCAGCATAAGCTGCGCGTCCTGATTTTGTTGGACGAGGCTCACCTCCTGCCGCTGCAGGTTCTGGATCAGTTGCACATCTTGCTCAACTATCAGCGGGACTCGAAACCGTGGCTGTCGATTGTTTTGGTGGGTCTCCCCGAACTGCGCGAGACACTCAAGCGCAATGTGCTTCAGTCGCTAACCAGCCGCATTCCGATCCGCATTCACATTCCGCCTCTGGATTCCGATCAAGTCAAACAGTATGTCCGCCACCGTATGACGGCGGCCGGTTGCCGGCGCGAGATCTTCGCCGATGACGGTCTGCTGTTGATATCGAAAGCCACCGGCGGCATCATGCGCCGCATCGACGAAGCCGCCATCCGCGATTGCGCGGAGGCGTTGTTATGACCGCACCAATGGCTGCAGCGCCGTTTCCCGTCGTGCGGCCCTGCGACTTGCGCGCATCAGCCGCTTCCACGACGCCATGGCTGATTGACCAGCTCTGGACGGCGCAGGCGGTCGGCATCATCGGCGGAACCCCCAAAAGTTTCAAGACGTGGATGGCGCTGGAAATGGCGGTAGCTGTGGCTTCCGGCTCGGCCTGCCTGGCCACTTTCGCCGTGCCTTCACCGGGGCCCGTGCTTCTCTATGCCGCTGAAGATTCCGAATCGGCATTGCGGTTACGCTTGGAATCGCTCGCCAACCACCACCGGCTCCATCTACCGTACTTGGACATTCGTGTCATCACGGCGGATTCTCTGCGTCTGGACCGCACGGCCGACCAAAAGCGCCTGGAAGCCACGCTCATGCTTCACCGTCCCGCCCTTCTCATTCTCGATCCTTTGGTCCGACTTCATGCAATCGATGAAAACGCGGCCGGCGAGATCGCCGCATTGCTCGGCTACCTCCGCTTGCTGCAACGCAAGACCGGCGCGGCGATTGGGCTGGTCCATCACAGTCGGAAAAACGTCTCTGCCTATGGTGGCGCTGGTTACAGCCTGCGAGGTTCCTCCGATCTATACGCGTGGGTCGATTCGTTTCTCTACTTGCGCCGGCACCACGGCCAGTTGATGCTTTCCGCTGAACACCGCTCCGCATCTGGCGCTGGGCCTTTGCCACTTGAACTGGCCAACGTAGAATCTGGACCATATCTGAGACTGGCAT
>QHXC01000256.1 GCA_003222815.1 Acidobacteriota bacterium
AAAAAATTCGAACAGCTTGTCCTCCATTGCTCGGCCGTGGAGGATTGGAAGCCACTGCCGCTCAGGGGAAGAATACCTTCGCTCGCTATCAAAAAGGAGAGCTGTAGAACTGTCAGGTGACAATGACTATTGGGCTACCGGCTTGAAGGTCATGACTCTCAACTCCATAGGATAGATTTTATCGTTGAGAATCGCTTCGATGGAAACGGCAGTGTTGGTGGGAATTTTCGGAGCGTTCGCAGCAGCCCTCAGGACAAACTTGTCTTTCCCGGCTACAAAGAACTGCTTCCCGCCCTGCTCCTGAATACGACCTGTCGCGCTGATCTGGAATTGCGCGATTCCCACATTCAGCGGCTCGAGAATCTTTCGAATTTCCAAGGGTTGAAAAACGGCGCCAGGTTTGTAGGAAACCGTGACCGATTCGGCGGACTTGCTGATGGTGACCTTGTCGACTCCCGCAATGCGTCTCAACTTAACCTCGGAGACTGCAGCGCAAACGCCGCACGAAATTGCTGTGGTGCGCAGTTCAGCCTTCTCGACCTGACTCCATGCCGGCATCACCGACGCCAGCGTCAACGAAGACAGTAGCAATATTCGTTTGTGAAGTTTCATCTGTCTCTCTTTTACCACTATCGAATCGTTATCACAATCCAGCCCTTCAGATCCACGGGTGGACTCGGAAAAGCAGTGTTGCCGGTCGTGCCCTGAAGGGATCGCTCCGGCGGTTGCGACGACAGAATTCATAAATCGTCTGAAAAAATATGTTACAAATGCAGATTCGCGTGAACCCAGGCCATATAGCCCCCGGCTGGATCTGCTATGATGCGGAGGCCATGTTGCAGATCGGAACGATAACCAGGTCTTTCTTGAGCGTTTCCGTCATTCTTTGCGGGTCCCTGGCAAGCCAGGCCGCGACACTTCCAACAGCCGCGGAAATTGTTGAACGGATGATGGTTCACAATCAGGAACAGGATCGAGCGTTGCTGGGATACCGCACGCAGCGGAAGTTTTTTGCTGCCAATGCCCGTTTCAAGTTGGATTCGACCATGGTTGTGCAAACAGTCTTCAGGACACCCGATTCGATGGAGTCGTCAATTGTCTCGCACGTGGGCTCCGACCTGATCAAGTTACACGTCTTCGATGAGATTCTGAAGGCGGAAGGCGAGACGCATAAGAAAGAAGACAAGCAACGAGTCGACATTACGCCGCGGAATTACGATTTCTCGGTCGCCGGGGAAGATACCTGCGACGGCCGCCCGTGCTACCGCGTCATCGTTACGCCAAAGCGAAAAGACAAGTATTCCGTGAAGGGCGACGTATGGATTGATGCGGAGGACTACGCAATCGTTCGCGTCCACGGCGCGCCCGCGAAGAAGCCTTCCTTTTTCACTCTCAAGACGGAGATCGACAAGCGATACCGCAAGATCAACGGGATATGGCTCACCGACCGCTTCGATTCGTGGTCCGATGTCTTTATCGGCGGGCATTCGACACTTTCCATCGAATACCAGTACGAAGCCGTCCAAACCGCGCCTTGACGCTCGACGTTCCGCTGCTTTCATCGAAAAACTCATGGGCTCTTTGTTCTTGACATAAGCCTCCGGTGTGAAAAAGATGGATACGCGCCTCGAGGAGACGGTTCGCACCTTTTCAGATCTGGCCCTAAAGACGACCAGATCGTAGTTGAAAATGTGCAGCATGGAGTGATTAGCTGGTTGCGGAAATAAAAGTCGCGACGTTCGTTCATCTGGTCCGGACCAGCGTATGGAAACGGGAATGATTTGATTGCACAGGATCGGTGCTGATGACGGTGGTCGTTTCTAAAAAAGCTCGATTTCTGTTAGGAGGAGCGACGATAGTCGCCGTGATTATCGTTTCCGCTCTGGCTATCATCGACGCCCCTCCGCGTTCGATTGTGTGGGAACGCGATTACGAGAAGGCTGTCCAGCGAGCCAGTGCGGAGAAAAAGATAATCCTTGCAGACATGTTCACGGACTGGTGCGTCTTGTGCAAAGACATGGACCAGGAAACCTTCGGCAATCCGACTCTGATCGCGGAGATGGCCAGGAAATACGTTTGGTTGAAATTGAACACAGAAACAGAAGAAGACGGGAAGAAACTCCAGAGCGAATTTGGAATTATGACTTATCCGATGGTTCTGCTGCTCGACTTCAAAGGTCAGGAAATCGACCGAGTCGACCGTTTTCTTCAGCCCCAGCCATTCAAGCAAGCCGTGGAGCACCACCTGCAGGATCCGGAGTCCCTTGGGAAGGTGCGTGAGCGAGTGGAAAAGGCGCCCGAATCGATTGAACTTCGTTCAGCCCTGGGAAACAAATTTCTGGACCGCAAAAATTACCGGAAGGCAGCGGCGGAATTCCAGCATGTGATTGAACTGGACCCGCAGAACCGCGCAGGTAAGACTGTAGAGAGCTACTACAATCTCGCCCTGAGCTTGGCTTCACAGACAAAATTCGACGAGGCCATCGCGCAATTGACGGTTTTGGAAAAAAATTTCCCCGATGCCGAAGAAGTGGCAAACGCTCACGTGCTGCGGGGTCAAATCTACGAGTGCTGCGGAGAAAAGGACAAGGCTGTCAATGTATTTCGCGAATACCTCAAGAAATACCCCCATCACGGCTATGTCGATCGGGTGAAGGAGATGCTCGCCGCAATGGTAGCATCGAACTGAAAATCGACCCGCCCCGTCCCTCCTGCATCTGGCTTTGCGATCCCCGACAACGTGGAAATCAGGAATAACGTTGTTCAGAATGGCTAAGCTATCAATTTGACGACAAGAGCGGGCTCCCTGATCTGATGTGTGGGCGTAGGTGGGGCAGGTCACGTCACTTAACTGCTTGCAACGGTAACATCGTTTTAATTAAACTCCGACTAACAAACCAAGCTGACGCAGGATTTTAAGATACAAACGGAGGCTCTCGAATGGCGAAAGCGTCTTGGGCATCGAGAAGGGTTGCTTTCATTTCTACGATATTGACTCTGGTCGGTTGGGCTGCGTTTTTGACGACATTCGACGGCCCAGGAATGGCCGGTTCCACTAGACGGGGCCCCGGCGAAACGCAGCTGATTTCCATTCAGCCTCTTCCGGCGGAGGAAGGCGCCATGTGCGAACAGGTGCCGGCGAGCGCCGAAGAGACTCTGATGGCAGCGCTACAGCAGCGCCAGGACGCCCGCGCTGCCTCTATAGCAGCCAGGAACGCCGCGTCGCAGGATCGTTCGCAGCTTAAACCAGTGCGTTCGATCCGCGATCCCTACGCAGCGTATAGCTCCGTGGCGGTTGACCCGGTCAATAACGAAGTTGTTCTGACCGATGAGAACCTTTTCCAAATTCTGGTCTATGACCGCACGGCCAACACTCCTCCTCGAGCTCGTTTCACGGAACCGAAACGAATCCTCGCTGGACTGAATACGAAGATCGAGTTTCAGTGCGGTCTCTACATTGACCCCAAAAACGGCGACGTCTACGCAGTCAACAATGACACGGTGGATACGCTGGTAATCTTTGATCGCGCGGCCAAGGGCGACGTGCCCCCCAACCGGGAACTGCACACTCCGCATGGGACGTTCGGAATCGCTGTGGATGAGGCAACGCAAGAGATGTTTCTCACTCTCCAGCATGATAGCGCCATGGTGGTATTCCGGAAGTACGCTCAAAAGGACGACTCTCCGCTGCGGCTTCTGCAAGGCGACGCGACTGGGCTCGCCGATCCTCACGGGATCGCGCTGGATCCCAAAAACGGGTGGGTGTTCATCTCCAACCACGGGGCGGTGAGTTCCAGGAGCCCGCGGCCGGAAGGCAGCAGGAGCAGGCGGGGTTCGGAAAAGCAGAACTGGCCGCTGGAGCGCGCGCAGGCCATTCCAGGTTCAGGCAGAAGCCTTCCTCCGTCCATAATTGTCCACAACATGAAAGCGGAGGGAAATGCGGCTCCGTTGCGTGTGATCCAGGGCCCCAAGACCCAGTTTGATTGGCCGACGGGACTTGCAGTCGACGAGCAACAGGGAGAGCTCTATGTCGCGAACGACATGGGCAATTCCATCCTGGTTTTTAATGTTACCGACAGCGGAGATATCGCTCCGAAGAGAGTAATCAAAGGTCCAAAAACAAATCTTGCGAACCCCACTGGCGTTTGGGTGGACCTGAAAAACAATGAGGTTTGGGCTGCGAACTTCATGAATCACTCGGCGACAGTGTACCCGCTCAGCGCGTCCGGCGACGTGGCGCCGCTTCGCGTCATCCGCAGCGGGCCGCTCGATCAGCCGGCGCTGGGCATCGGCAATCCCCACCCGGTGGCCTACGACAGCAAGCGTGAGCAGATTCTGGTTCCGAACTGAGTGGCGCATCCGCAGATTGCGGCATTCGCCAGGTTGGCGGATCAGAATGCCAGGCCGGTTCGGAAGATTGAAGGTCAGAAGACGCTGCTGGGCCGCACCATGCACGGCCTCACCTACGATGAAATTCACGACGAGTTTACGGTGCCGCAGCAGTTCGCCCAAGCCATCCTGACGTTCCAGGGAGGAGCCAATGGAGAAACGGCGCCGCTGCGCGTCATTCAGGGCTCGAAAACGCGTCTGGAAGCCCCGGACCGCGTGGCAGTGGACGCGGTAAACAACGAGATTTATGTTCCTGAGGGCGACAAGATTCTGGTCTATGACCGCATGGCCAACGGGAACGTAGCGCCCAAACGCGTGATCGAAGGGCCGGACGCTGGCCGGGGCCTGGACGCGGTGGCTATTGACCCGGTAAATAATCTCCTCATTGCGTCCGCGGGCGGAGGTGGTGGTGACCGGGGAAACGGAACGCGTTTTCTTGTGTTTGATCGCACCGCCAACGGCAACGTGAAACCCAAAATGACGATCCGGGGTCCCCGCGCTATGGGCGGGCCGTTCGCGATCTATCCGCCTAAGAAGCTCATTCTTGCTACGAACCGCCCTGGGGGCGAGGTACTGGCCGGCGACGATTCGTATCTGGGTGCCTGGAGCTACGAAAAGAGCAGCGACGGTGCGCCGCTGTGGACGATCGGCGGACCCCACGGCGTTCTCCAGATGCCGCGCGGCGTGACGCTGGACGTGAAGAACAAGAGCATTATAGCCAGTGACAAGCGGCTCAATTCCGTGCTCACGTTCCATTTGCCCGAAATGTTCTGAGAAGGAGTTTGGTAGTGGTCTAGGTCCTTCTTGGCGGCGAGAATGTTCACAAAATGGTCAAATTTCGCGAAGCCCAAGGAAACGCGGGCTAAAGCCCGCGACTACGAGCTCGGTAATACGTTTCGGCACACTCGTAGTCGCGGGCTTTAGCCCGCGCCCCGTTCGTGGTATGAGGCACGCTCGCTACTTCTAGTTTGGAGAAAGTCCCAAAGCAAGCTCGTGGCCGTGGGCTTTATGCTGTTCCAAACGAGACCACTACCGGAAGTCCTGAGGGATTGCTGCAAATTGTCCGGCGAGGTCAGGATCTCTGAAATTAGCTCATAGCAGAGGAAGCGTCTTGGGCCATTGAAATGATATGGCTGGGCCGCTGTCCCAATTGAAAAGGGGGGGTGGATGAAACCTATTTTGACAGCTTTTTTTATTGGCTTGTTCGGATCGGTTATGACCTGCAACAGCGTTTGGGCGCAGGCGACAGCTCAGATCAGCGGGGCCGTCCAGGATCAGAGCGGGGCGGTGTTGCCCGGCGCGGAAGTCACTGCAACGCAAACCGACACGGGCGTTAGCCGGATGACGATTACGAATGAAACCGGACACTACGTGCTGGCCAATCTGCCGTTAGGTCCTTACAGGTTGGAGGCGGGTTTGCCGGGGTTCCGCACGTTTGTGCAGACGGGAATTGTCTTACAAGTCAACAGCAACCCCACCATCAATATTCTCCTTCAGGTGGGGCAGGTGTCCGAACAGGTAGAAGTGCAGGCCAACGCCGGCCTGGTGGAGACGCGCAGCGTCAGCGTCGGCCAGGTCATGGAAACCGCGCGAATCGTAGAACTGCCACTGAACGGCCGCAACGTGCAGGAACTCATACTGCTCGGCGGCGCCGCCCAACAGGTATCTCCGGCGGGTGGATACAGCTTCGGTGGGACGAGGCTGGCGATTGCGACGGCAGGCAGCATCGGTACGGGAACGGACTACACACTGGATGGGATTCGCCATATCGATCCTTACGACAGTTTGGCTTTGCCACTTCCATTTCCTGATGCGCTGGCCGAGTTCAAAACAGAAATCGGCGGGCAGTCGGCGCAGCAAGCTCGGGGATCGCAGGTGAGCGCGGTGACCAAGTCGGGCACGAATGCGTTTCACGGCGATCTGTTCGAATTTGTTCGCAACGATCTGTTCAATGCCACGAACTATTTCGCGGCTGTGGATCCCTCAACGGGCCAGAAGAAGCACAGCACGGTGAAGCGCAACCAGTTCGGCGGCACGATCGGCGGACCGATAATGAAGAACAAACTCTTTTTCTTTGGAGGTTATCAAGGCACAACGCTCCGCCAGGATGCGAAAAATTTGCGAAATTACGTTCCAACAGCCGCCATGCTTGCGGGCGACTTTACAGCCTTTGCCTCTGCAGCCTGCAATACCAAAGGCGCCGTGACGCTGAAGGCACCCTTTGTCAACAATCAGATCGACGATCGACGATAAACAGTGGGTGACCAGGATTGATTATCAAGCCAGCCCGAAGCATTCGGTGTTCGGGCGTGCTCTTGCTTCCTATGAAGACAATCTCATTCCGGCAGGGCAGGAGAATATATTGAGTGCTGGAAACAGTCGATATGACAGATCCTATGCGTTCACGCTCGGCAGCACATATTTGCTCAGTCCGAGTACGGTCAACGCATTCCGCGTGTCTTATTCCAGGGTCACTCAAAATCAGCAGACACCGAACTACGGTTTTAGCGCCTCGAAGCTGGGTTCGAAGGTATACGACTATCTGCCCAATGTCATGGGTCTGAACATCACCAGCGGTTTTACGCTAACGGGGAACCCTCGGAGAATCGCAGCCAATCTTTATCAGATTGCGGACGATGTCAGCTTGACTCGCGGAACCCATCAGTTCGGCTTCGGAGGCCGCGTGGCACAGTCGAGGACCATCGGAGAGACCGGCGACACCATTCTGCCGAACTTCACCATCAGCGGCGAAGCCACCGGTACAGGATTGTCGGATTTTCTTTTGGGAAAAGTGGCAAGCTTCCTTCAGGGTATCGGTTCCGGCAATTACTTGAGGATGAAGTACGTCTCTTTATATGCCCAAGACACTTGGCAATTGAAACCACGCTTCAACGTGACCTACGGGTTGCGTTGGTCCCCGGTGCTTCCATTGGTCGACTACCGCCGGCCCGTACCGAATGTTTCGAACTTCGACGAGAACAGGTTCTTGCAGGGAATCCGGAGTCAGGTCTTTGTGAATGCGCCCCCAGGCTTGATCTACGTGGGAGATCCTGGATTGGTACAAGCCAATAATGGCGCCAATGCAGGATCAACTATGAAGAGTACGGCGCGCTTTACCGGCTCGGCACGGCACAACAGCAGCCACCCTGGGGTTCAAGCGCAACTCTACTTGCTCCCGTAGGCGGGTTAGACGATCCATGGGCCGGCATTCTAGGCGGGAATCCGCATCCGCTTCGTCTCAACCCCAACATGCCGTTTGTCTCGAATGGCGTTTACCAACCGACCAATCCCAATCTGACTCCGACTTACACCCAAACGTGGAACTTGAGCCTGCAGCGGGAAGTGGCGTCCGGCACACTCGTGTCGGTGGCCTACCTCGGAACCGAGATCACACATCTTCAGTCCGCGGAACCACTCAACCAGTCCGTTTACATCCCTGGCGCCGGCGATGCTAACGGCAACTGCTTCCTTAATGGCAGCGCAGTCTATTTCAAGGTTGCTCCAGGCGCTGCTTGCTCCACACTCGGAAATACACAAGACCGCCGCAGGTTGAGCTTACTGAGACCTCAGTTCAAAGACGCAATTGGAAGAATGGGTGACATTGTGAACGGGGGTACCCAGAGTTATAACGGTGTACTCTTTTCAGTACAGAAACGTCCGACGCATG
>QHXC01000257.1 GCA_003222815.1 Acidobacteriota bacterium
TTATTTTGGGCGGTTCGGCCAATCCTAAGGTCGACGATGTCCGCCACGCCTACCTGCATTTCCAGTTGGATCCCCTGGTTGCCGGCAATGTGACGAAAATCGAGGGCGGAAACTCCCTTCTTGCGCTTGTGGCAAAGGCCGAAGGTGTGGAGCCGGCCTACACATCCGAGTTTCGCGTGATGACGACCGAATCGTTGATTCGAGCTGTCGAGCTTCGCATGGATCGTATCCCCGCTGCTCGCGCCCGCGAGAGTCTGGACACGTTTTACCGAACGGGTCTCCTTCTGACTCCGTACTTTTACGACGCGCTTGATGCTTACGAACAGCGCGACTCCGGCCTGCGTGACTACTTCCCGGAGATGGCGCGTGGCATCCAGATCAAGGCCGAGCAACAAAGATTCCAGGAAACCTTCTACAAGATTCCAACTCCTCCAAAAACCGCCGGACGGGCCGAAGTTCCCCAGGCTCCTTCCGCGCCTGCGCCCAATCCGACTCGCGACCTGTTGAAACAAGGCGAGGCTGCATTCAACTCCGGTAACATCGAGAAAGCTCAGGCCGCTTTTGAAAAGGTGCTCTCGGATTTCGACCGGACCAATGGGGCTGCTTTTTATGGCCTCGCTTTGATTGCAAGCAAACAGGATGACAGCGAACAAGCGAAGCATTATTTCGAACGCACAGTTCGCAGCGATTCCGCCGAGTCCTCGATGAAAGTTTGGTCATACATTTTCCTGGCGCGCATTTTCGACATCGAATGTAACCGCGATCGCGCCGTGGAGTATTACCAGCAGGCGGCCAAGGTCGGAGACAACACACGAGACGCCCAGACGGCCGCGCGCGAAGGTATGCAGAAGCCTTACAGTAACGGTTGCAGATAGTGCCATATGATTATTGACTGTCACGGGCATTACACAACCGCTCCCAAGCCACTCCAAACATGGCGGGAAGCCCAAATCGCGGGCTTGAAAGATCCGTCGGTTGCGCCTTCCAAAGGCACTATTAAAATCAGCGACGACGAGATACGCGAGAGCCTGGAATCCGCGCAGCTAAAGTTTCAGAAGGAACGTGGTACCGATGTCACCATCTTTTCGCCACGAGCCTCCGCGATGGCCCATCATATCGGCGACCGAACGACGAGCCTGCACTGGGCCGAGCACTGCAACGATCTGATACATCGCGTCTGCATGCTGTATCCCGGAAACTTTGTCGGTGTTTGCCAGTTACCGCAATCGCCGGGAACCGCCCCCAGCAACTGCATCGGAGAACTCGAACGTTGCGTGAAGGAGTTGGGCTTCATTGGTTGCAATCTGAACCCGGATCCGTCGGGCGGCCACTGGACTGCTCCACCTCTGACGGACCGCTACTGGTATCCGTTCTATGAAAAGATGGTGGAGCTTGATGTGCCGGCGATGGTTCACGTCAGCTCTTCCTGCAATGCGAACTTCCATGCAACAGGCGCTCATTACATCAATGCCGACACGACAGCTTTTATGCAGTTCCTGACGGCCGATCTGTTCAAGGATTTTCCGAGTCTGAGATTTATTATTCCTCATGGTGGAGGCGCCGTCCCCTACCATTGGGGACGTTATCGGGGTCTCGCCCAGGACTTGAAGCGGCCGCCACTTGGGGAACTGATTCGAAACAATGTCTTTTTCGACACATGTGTCTACCACCTGCCCGGCATCGAACTGCTGCTTAAGGTTGTCCCCGTCGACAATATCCTGTTCGGATCAGAAATGGTCGGGGCCGTGAGGGGCATTGATCCGGAGACCGGCCACTATTTCGATGATACGAAGCACTACGTCGATGCCGTGACGTGGCTAAGCGGCGAAGAGAGACGAAAGATTTTCGAGCGGAACGCACGGAGGGTCTATCCGCGTATCAACTCAAAGATTCCCTCGTAGGGTGCCTTACCTTACGCCTCTTCTTGACAGGTCATCGCGTTAGCGAATAGTCTTGGCTTTTCTTTCGTCGCTAAAAACTATAAGGAGACTTGTCGGATGAAGATTAGAAAGGGAACTGCATTTGTGGCGATAGTCCTCGCCCTAACCCTTAGCGCCGTCGCTTTCGGTGCTGGTCAACGCAGGAACCAGCAACAGCAACAACAACGTGGGCAGGAGGCGGGTCAACAACCACAATCAATCGGGCCGCAAGCTACGAGCAAAGATGAATTGGACGGCTTTGTGGCGTTACAGAACGAACAGAACCCCGCTACCAAAGTGACGATGGCTGATGCTTTTGTGTCGAAGTTTCCGAATTCCGATTTCGTTGGCTATGCCCACACCCTGAAGATGTTGGCACTGATCCAAACAGGTAAGCCCAAGGAGGCCGCCCTCGCTGGAGAACAAGCCCTGGATGCCACAGTCAAGTTCGGCGAAAGGATGTTCGCGAAAGCCGAAGCGGACGCCAAGCTCTCGGACAAAGATCGGGATAACGAAAGAAAGAAAAACAAGAATGTCACCTTCCTCGACAAGAATTCCCCCCAGTTTGAAGCCTTCAGGACGGACATGGACCAGCGGATTCTGGGCATGTATCAACAGATCATCGCTTCTTACCAGCAGGCGAACGACGCAGCGAAGGTGATGGAGTGGGGGGAGAAGGCTTATGGGTACAAACCCGACGACTTGAATACGTTGATGGTGCTTTCCAACGTGATGGCCGAGCGGCCATCATCAAACGAAGAAGAGAAAGCGAAACAGATGAAGAGGGCTGAAGAAATAGCCAAACAGGCCGTTTCTGAATATGCCACGTTTGTCAATAGTCCTGCCGCGGCCAAGCTCTCCGCTGAACAGAAGTCTGGCTTGAATTCGAGCCTGCATTACACCCTTGGTCTCGTTTTCTTGCATCAAAAAAAGTTCGGTGATTCAGAGAAGGAGTTTCTCACCGCGATCAATTTAAAGGCCAATGATCCGATAACGTATTACCGCCTCGGACTCGCTTACCTGCAAGATATGAAAAATGATGCCGCTCTAGACGCTTTCGCCAGATCGGTATTCTTGAAGGGCGTCTCCGAAGCGAGCGCCCGCGATATTCTTAAACAGCTTTACGTGCAGAAAAACAAATCGGAAGTGGGACTTGAAGACTTCATCAAGAACGCTGGCCAGAAGATCGGCCAATAATTAGTTCGGCGTACGTAGTAAAATAAGGTCGTTGATTCAGACTAGCCGCGAATGGCGCCAATGAAGCGAATTCGATTGGCGTCATTGGCGCCGTCCGCGGCTGATTTGAGTTGACGGCTTTTTTGTCTATGAATGCTCTTGAGGATCTTGAATTCGAGATTGCGTATAAGTTCAAGGATATCCAACTCCTGAGGCAAGCTCTGACTCATAGCTCACATGCCAATGAAAGGAGTACGGGTGAAGGCGACAACGAGCAACTGGAGTTCCTGGGCGATTCGGTCCTCGGATTCCTCGTCAGCGATTTCCTTTTCCGTGCCCATCCCAGTCTGACCGAAGGCCAGTTTTCAAAATTGAAAGGATTCTTTGTCAGTTCGGCGAATCTGGTGAAATATGCGGAGCAGCTGCATTTGGGGAGCTACTTGCAACTGGGGAAGGGAGAGGAAAAAACAGGAGGGCGCACCAAGCAGGCTCTGCTCGTCGACGCCTTTGAAGCCATTATCGCCGCCATTTACCTGGACGGTGGCATCGAGGAGGCGCGCCGCGTCATGCTGCGTTTCTTCGAGCCTCAGATCGAAGACGTTGAACAGTCCGGCCGGCAGGTCGCCGACTTCAAGACGGCGCTACAGGAACAATTGCAGGCTCGGCACCTTGGACGCGTTGATTACATCGTGACCAGTGAGACAGGACCAGACCACCAAAAACTGTTTACAGTGGAGGTGCTCATCGAGGGCGAGTCGGCCGCCCGCGGAATCGGTTTGACCAAGAAAGCAGCGGAACAGGCCGCAGCACGGCGGGCGCTCGAACGAGTCTGGGACACGCAAGAGGAAACAATCTAACTATGGTTGAAGCCGCTTTCAAAAAATCCACTCTCCGGGAATACTTCGAATCGCTCGTGATTACTGTGATTCTCGCGCTTTTCGGAACGACCTTCATCGTTCAGGCTTTCAAGATTCCGACGCCGTCTATGGAAGACAACCTTCTGGTGGGCGATCATCTCCTTGTGAATAAGTTCGTTTTTGGCGCGCGCGGCTCGATCCTGGATTCCGTCCTGCCGTTCAAGGACATTAAACGCGGCGACGTCATCGTCTTCAAATATCCCAAGGATTTGTCAAAGCACTACGTGAAGAGGGCCATCGGCCTTCCCGGCGACCATGTGAAGATCGTCGACAAGCAAGTGTTTGTCAACGGTGTTGCGCTGAGTGAACCGTACAAGATCCACAAGAGCCCGCCCGGTTCATACGCCGATCCATTTCGGGACTTCTTCCCGCCGAAGCCGCATCCGGGGCGGATCTACCGAGGCATCGACGAGGATCCGTATTGGTACGAAGATTACACCAAGGATGGCGAAATCGTTGTGCCACCCCGCCAATATTTTGCGATGGGGGACAATCGCGATAACAGCGCCGACAGCCGTTATTGGGGATTCGTCCCGCGCGAACTGATCGTCGGAAAGGGTCTGATCATCTATTGGTCCTATGAGACCGATTCCGATGAATACCGTCGAACGGACGTCCAAGATCGCGTCCAGCAAATTACAGACCTGGCGACGAATTTCTTCACGAAGACTCGCTGGTCGCGTACGTTCAAGGTAATCCGGTAGGGCTTCGTTATCATGAAGAAGATTGTCGCCGTCGCTATACTTGGCATTGCAGTTCTGGCCATTGTCGGTGTGATTGTCATACGCGGCATTTCCGCAAAAGGGATGCCTACCGCTCATACCGCTTCCGAGGTTTCCCCTCAATCTGCGAAGTCACTCCAGATGAAAATCGACGCCCTCAAACGAGCGAATAAGAATCCCGATCGGCACCACGGCGCGACGCGTGTGGAACTGTCGGAAGCCGAATTGGAATCTTATGTTCTGTATTCCTTGAAAGATGACATTCCCGCGCAGCTCGATTCGATCGATGTGCAGCTCGGGCCGGGTACCGTGGCGGCGGATACCCAACTGACCTTCGCATCAAACGGCACGGGTAACCCGATGGTAGATTCGTTGATCGGGGGAACCCACACTCTGTTCCTGAAAGGAAAACTCGTCGGAGAACAGGGCCGAGGAAAGTTTGACCTTGATGAAATCCGAGTCGATGGTATTCCCGTCCCGAAAATCCTGATTCAAACGCTCTTTGAAAAATACGTCAAACCCAACTATCCCGAAGCGGATTTGAAGGAACCTTTTGACCTGCCTTGGGGCATCGAGCGGCTCAAGCTGGAGCAGGGCAAGGCGACAGTGGTGTATTAAGTTGACGAGACGCAACTGCGGGGGCGCTGTGTGAGCGCCCGCCTATCCCGGCTACCCTGACTTTGCCGCGCGAAATATGTAATTGATGTTGGATCTCTCTTCGGCTTTGAGATCGAGGTTGAACCGGTACAACCGCTCTTTCAGATCGTCCAGATAAAAATATCCGAATTTGAGTATGCGGTCCGCCATCCGGATCCAAAGCGGGGGTCTGCGCGGCCCAAGCGTTGTCTGGCATACGAAGTCACCATGCATTTTCAACACACGCGCGATCTCGCCGACCGCTTGATCCTGATCTCGGAACAGTTGCAGGGCTCCACAGCAGGTTACGGCATCGAACGCTTCGGATTTGAATGGCAGCGATAGCGCGCTTCCCCGCATGTAATAAACGTTGTGCAACCGCTCCTTCCGCGTGAGCCGGACGGCCCTTTCCAGCATTTGAGGAGATAGGTCAAAACCCACCACGATGGATTCCGGGACGAGCCGTGCGATACGGCGGGTGAAAATTCCCGGTCCACACGCAAGATCCAGAATCAACCCGTGCCGTCTTTGGATAAACGATGCAATTCGATCGACATCCTTCGGGAACGAATGCTTGCTCGCAATGAAGTACCCGACCGGCCGCCACACACCTTCATATACGGCGACAACCGGAGGGAACTGCATTAGATGTTGAATGGGTGTGATCAGTTCCGGGTCGCCGGGATGGAGGTCCAGATAGCCATTGCGGACCGGAAAGACTGCTCCGCAACCACCACAAACGAGGCGTCCCGGGCTGCCAAAGAGACGTTCAGAATGGTTCGAAGAAGTCCAACTGGGATCAGTAGCGCGGCAGATACCGCACTGGAATGCCGCGAAAATCTCCGGAACAGGCTCTGTCATGACCCGTTTTTCTTCAGGCCTTTCAGTCGAATTTGAACAACATCGGCAAACGGGGAAACAGATTAGGCGATGCAAGTGGACGTGTCAATGGTGGGGAGGCGTCAGGGATCAGGGTCAGGGATCAGGGGCTTTGCACAAAAAGTCACTTACAGGTTTCTGGACATCGCCAATGCGCATTCGCCGATCGCGAATGTGTCTAACAGCCATGTACAATCAGCCAAAGCAATTTTTGAGGATATTGCACATCTTTGTTGGGTACCTGGCGATTGGCGATTGCCCATTTCAGATCGGGCTGCGTGGCCGTTCCCGACTTTTTGGGCAAAAACCGGATCAGGGGTCAGGGGGTCACGGGTCAGACGCTGGTCCCTGATCCCTGACCCCTCCCATTTTCCAGGCTCAAATTGACATGTTGTCGCATGGCCTCGGCTACCGTAGCCACGTCTCCGGTGACAAGCACGTCCACAAGGTCCTGATGGCGGCGCGGCGGGTTTTCGGCAGAGGGCGGTCGGGTCACGCAGAACCACGTCGACGCCAAAGCATGGGTCTTTTCGATAGCGGCACTGAGGGCGGGGCAACGGGCACACTCCGCGATCCGCCGATGCAGTTTTTCATGGGCAGGCAAATACAACGATTGGTCGGAAACGGACAGGGCATCCACTCGCGCTGCCAGCTTTTGTAATTCTGCCCGGTCGTCCGCAGTCGCTACAGCGGCAAACAGCATGGCGGCTTGTACTTCGAGTGCTTCGCGGACAACATAGTGTCCACGCACATCCTCACGGGAAGGAATTCGGACCCGTGTGCCGGCTCGGGGACGACTCTCCAGTAGACCTTCAAATTCGAGCCGTAATAATGCTTCCGATACCGGCAGAAAACTCATGCCCAGCTCGGCTGCGAGTTTGCGGCGCGAAATGGCCTGCCCCATCACCAGTTCGCCGCGGAGAATACGCTGTTTTACAAACGTATATGCTTCGGCCGCAAGACTGGCCGGTACTGCTCCCTCTCTCATTCATTGCTCCTCTCAAGCGCGTGGCTGTTTGTCTGTTTGTTATCGGATATTTCTTAGCCAGCGCACGCTTCGTATGGCATAATCCGGAAACTTGGCAGCGAAAACTTTCGACTGCGACATAAACTTGCCCGATTATGATATGCCAGATTATATCCGAATCGAGAGGAAATTCTTCATCGCGGCCGGCCTGATTCTGGAATATCACATGTGAAGGGAATTGAAAAAGGATGAGCACAACGACCGACATGACTGTATCCATATCCGATCATGCCTGGGAGGCGGTCCGGGGTGGCTATGACCTGCAGGTCCACGTGGCCCCTGACGTCATCGAACGGCGCACGGATGACGTCGATTTGGCCCGGGACTTCCTGGCGCACGGCCTCCGCGGGTTCGTGCTGAAGTCGCATTACGTCCCGACCGCTGAGCGTGCAAAAGTTGTGGCGCGTGCCGTTCCTGGCATCAAGGCTTACGGTGCGATTACGCTCAATCACAGCGTCGGCGGACTGAATCCTGTGGCACTTGAGATTGCCGGACGCTCGGGTTGCAAGATTGTCTGGATGCCCACGGTCGATGCTGCCAATGAGACCGCGGGAAGGTTGGATGGTCCCAACAGTAAACTTCCGTTTTGGGCGAAGATTCAGCGCGAGCTCTCCGCAGAAGGAATCGCACCGCCGCCGCTTTCTCCGTTGGATTCGGATGGACGCGTCACAGAGATCACGCGCAAGTGTCTTGAACGGATTGCCAAGCACAACATGATTCTGGCGACCGGCCACTTGGGACGACATGAAATTGTTAATCTCGTTCGATCGGCCGTGGAAATGGGTGTGAAGAAGATTGTGGTCACCCATGCGGAGTTTCCCTCCCAGAGCCTTAGCGGAGAGGAGCAGCGTGAGCTTGCCGATATGGGCGCCGTAATCGAACACTGCTTTACAACAACCCACACGAAGAAGGCGTCCTGGGAAGCGCTCTTTGCGAATGTTCGCAAGACGGGCGTCGAGAGAACTATCCTGTCCACTGACCTTGGTCAAACCATCAACCCGCCCGTTGCCGAAGGTTTCGCAATGTACGCCCAACGGTTTCTTGATGCTGAGTTTTCCGTCGAAGAGATCCGCCACATGGCTGTAACGATTCCAGCACGGCTGGTCGAAGAGTGATCCTTATGAAGCCAACAGTTGTTCGTAAAATTGCGCGTCCTGATCCCCATACGGTCCGATCTTTACAGGAGCTAGGTGTGGCGACGGTACATGAAGCTCAGGCACGCACGGGCCTGATGCGGCCCTACATGCGGCCGATCTATCCGGCCGCAAAAGCGGGCGGCGCCGCCATAACCATCTCCTGCCAACCCGGCGATAACCTGATGATCCACGCGGCCATCGAAGTGTGCAGCGGAGGCGACATCCTTGTCGTCTCGACAACTTCGGAGTCCACGGATGGCATGTTCGGTGAGTTGCTCGCCGAATCCGCGCGAGCACATGGTGTCGTTGGGCTGGTGATCGATGCCGGTGTCCGCGACGTTTCTGAGATCACCTCCATGCAATTTCCCGTCTGGTCGAAGGCCGTTTCTGCGCAAGGAACTGTGAAAGCAACTGCAGGTTCAGTGAATGTGCCCATCGTTTGCGCCGGGACGCTCGTACGCCCGGGAGACGTCATCATTGCTGATGCTGACGGTGTTGTGGTTGTGAAGCGGGAAGCCTCCGCCGAAGTCGCCCGGCTCGGTGCCGAACGAGCCGCCAAAGAGCTGAAGACTCGTGAACGTCTTCGCTCCGGCGAGTTGGGTCTGGACTTCTACGGATTGCGCGCGAAGTTGGTCGAGCTTGGCGTGCGCTACGTCGACGAACTCGAAGACAAATAGCGTGGGAAGACTGGCCAACGTCCAATCATGACCCGGCTGACAAATCGCGTGGCTGTTGTCACTGGAGGGGCGTCCGGGATCGGCCGTGGTGCCGCTCTCCGTCTGGCCGCCGAGGGTGCCGCCGTAGAGATTCTGGACAAGAACGACGCT
>QHXC01000258.1 GCA_003222815.1 Acidobacteriota bacterium
AGATGATCGGTCCAACTGCGGGGTTTGCCTTCGGCATTCATGTTCGTCCGGCGGAAAAAGAAGGTCTGTACGACCATGTGCTGCAGCTTGAGTTCACCGGCCTTGATTCTCTTGTGAATCCACTGATGGCTCGGATTGAACCGCCGGGTATGACCACCCATGGCGATGACCTTCGTTTCCCTCTGAACCCCGAGGATACGCTCCGCATCGGCCAGCGAGTCTGCGATGGGGATTTCGATTTCAACATGCTTTCCAGCCCGCATGGCCTGTATCGCTTGTTTCGCATGGACCTGTGTAGGCGACGTCAGAATCGCCGCTTCGACACCCGGCCGCGCCAACGCGTCTTCCAGATTCGTCGTCCAGTGCGGTATTCCGTACTTTTTTGCCACGGCTTCCGTGGTATCGGGACTCCTGCCGGCAATCGTAACGACTTCTGCACCTTGGATCCGTGCCAATCCGTCCAGATGTTTCTTGGCAAACGCACCCTGCCCAACCATACAAATCTTCATCGTTTTCTCCTGTGAATGAACGCCCGAAAGCCCAAGTATGATGCCCTATTTCACGGCCCTCGTGGTAATCGAATTTGGGCGGGGCTTCGGTACTCCACGACCCCGAGCTTCCCTGGCCGTGAGCAAGCATCCGCTTTTCGACTAAAATGGCGGGATGAGGTTCACCACCAAATTCATCCGCGGTCTTCCAAAGGTTCTGCTACACGACCACCTCGATGGCGGCTTGCGGCCCGGCACCATCGTCGAGCTCGCAAAGTCCAGCGCGTACGATCGACTGCCGTGTACCGATGCGAGCAAACTGGCGGAGTGGTTCCACCAAAGCGCTGTACGCGGGAGTTTGCCGCTCTATTTGCAGGCCTTTGAGCACACGTGTGGCGTCACGCAAACGGAGGAGGGACTGGAGCGTGTTGCTTACGAGATGCTCGAAGACATGAAAAACGACGGCGTCGTTTACGTGGAAACCCGATTTGCTCCTCTGCTGCACACGCGCAAGGGGCTGCATACGGAGAATGTCATGCGAGCGGTGATCCGCGGGCTGGAGAGAGGCAAGAAAGACTTTGCCGTCGAATGCGGTTTGATTCTTTGCGCTTTGAGGAACATGTCCCCAGAGCTGACGCAAGAGGTTGCTGAGTTAGCTATCGATTTTCGACCGCACGGAGTAGTCGGCTTCGATCTTGCAGGTGAAGAGGGTGGATACCCGCCCAAGAAGCATGTGGATGCGTTTCACTACATACAACGAGAAAACTTCAATATCACCATCCACGCGGGCGAGGCCTTCGGCAAAGAGTCTATCTGGCAGGCCGTCCAATGGTGCGGAGCTCATCGGATAGGTCACGCAACAAGGCTCATCGAAGACATGAAGGTTGAAGATGGAAACGTCGTGAGCATGGGCACGCTCTCCCGATACATTCTCGACAAGCGAATTCCGCTTGAGATCTGCCTCACGAGCAATATTCATACCGGAGCGGTGAAAACACTCGAAGACCATCCCTTCGGTATCCTTTACCGGGAGCGGTTCCGGGTGACTTTGAATACGGACAACCGGCTTATGAGCAACATCACACTTACAGACGAATATCGGACGGCCGCCGATGTGTTCGGGCTCAATCTCGCAGACCTCGAACGAATCACCACGAACGCGATGAAAAGCGCGTTTATTCCTTACGAGCAGCGCGTCGCATTGATCGCAAATGTCCTGAAGCCGGGGTTTGCACAGCCGTTTAGTTAAGCGCTTACCTCATGCTGCCAGGTTGGTCGACGTCGCTTTTTACATCTTTTAACGCCGGCGCAGCGTCCAACCGTGTCTAAATTCGTAGAAGAGAATTCTTCAGGAGGAGATATTAATGAAACGGATTCTAAGTTCAGTTGTGATGTCATTTACGCTTGCGGCCGTACTTCTGGCTCAACGAGGTCCGGGTGGTCCGCCATTTGGTGGAGGCCAACGGTCTGACCCGGCCGCATCTCTCAAATCTGCGCTCAATCTGACCGATGCGCAGGTGGAGGCGATCAAGGCGTTAATACAGACAGAGCGGGATCGAGCGCAAGCCATCAGAACCGAAATCCAACAGAAGCGCCAGGTCTTGGATACCTTGTTGAGCGCTGCTTCACCCAATCCGCTAGATGTCGGAAACGCGGCAATCGCGCTGCGAGCTTCAGAGAGCAAAATTTCGGCAGAACGCGATTGGTTCATCAGCGAGCTCAAGAAGTTGTTGACTGGGGATCAGCAACAGAAATTGGATACGATTCTTGCGGCGGGCGGCGGAAGAGGACTTCCGATTCCTGGCCTCGGAGGACCCGGCCTGCGAGGAGGCCGCCCCTAGCCTTCAAGCCCGAGTCATTCGGGACGGAGGAAAAATTCTGAAACCCAAGAATTTTTCCTGTCCCGAATCACCTGGTCTTCAACTCTTTCCTTCAAATCTTTTCCATTGACATATCAGCAGGCTTCCGATACACAGTCGCGACAGGAGGAATAGCGATGAAGCATTTCTTCGGCCGGTTGGCCGTAGGTTTAGGTGTGTTCTTGGCGGCCGCGCCGGTTGTAGCGCACCATGCGATATCTGCGAAGTTTGATGAGAACAGGCCGGTGACGCTGAAGGGGCTTGTCAGCAAGGTCGATTGGTTAAATCCTCACGTCCACATATTTATTGACGTACAAAATGGAAACACAAGCTCGAACTGGGCTATTGAATTGGAGAGTCCTGTTGATCTTCAAAAAGGTGGCTGGAACCGGGATTCATTGAAACCTGGGGATGCGATTACGGTGCAAGGCATTTCGGCCAGGGATGGAAGCCGGCAGGCGTGGGCCCGGTCGGTTGTCATGGCAAGTACCGGCAAGAAGGTGCTTGACGCGCCCAGTGGAACGCAGGCCTCGGCGCCGCGCGGTGCGGCTCGTCCGACTCCGCGCTGGCCGGATGGCCAGCCGCGACTCGGTCCCCCAACTGGAGAGACCGGGTATTGGGCAAAGCCGAGCGCCAATGGGCTGGTCGAGAATGCAGCCAGAATCCCGATGGATCCGTATGGTCTTTTGCGTAACATCGCAGACGTGGACAAGGTCGCTCCGTTTCAGCGTTGGGCCCGGGACCTGTACGAATTGCGTCAACGCAATCATCTGAAAGATGACCCGATGTTCTTGTATTGCATGCCTCCCGGTGGACCTCGCCAGTTCCAGCTTCCCTATGGGATGCAATTTGTTGAGGACCACGATCGCAAGCGCATCTTTGTCTTCGTCGGCAGCGGCAATCACAACTATCGAATTATCTATACGGATGGCCGCGCCCAACAGGGCCAGCTTCGGGGTGATGCCGACAATCCGCTGTATTACGGCCGTGCGGTTGCTCAATGGGAAAAAGATACGCTGGTCGTCGATACGAAAGGTTTCAATGAAAAGTTTTGGTTCACCAACGGCGGCCTTCCGCATACCGAGCAGCTTCATCTCATTGAGCGCCTCACGCGGACGGATTTCAACACGTTGAAGTACGAAGTGACGATCGACGATCCGGGCGCCTACACAAGAACCTGGTCTACCGGTTGGAACCTGCAGTGGGTTCCTGGAGAAGAGCTACCTCTCTACTACTGCCAGGACAACCGACCGTAGAAGTACCACAAAGGACTCTGGAATTATTTTTGTTGACGTAAGCGGGGATGCCCGTGACACTGAGTTCAATTATTCAGTTGAGGAGGAGGATTTTCGATGAGACTACGCGCAGCTTGCTTTCTGGGCCTCGCTCTGGGTGTGATTCTTTCAGCAGTGCCGGTAATGGCGCACCATTCCTTTGCGGCCGAGTTTGATGCAAACAAGGCTGTGACCATGAAGGGATTTGTGACGAAAGTCGAATGGACGAATCCCCACGTGTGGTTCTACATCAACGTCAAGAATGAGGACGGCTCGACGACGAATTGGGGTTTCGAAATGGGTCCCCCGCATGGACTCCAGTCTCGAGGATGGACCCGCACGACGATGAAGCTTGGCGACGAAGTGCAGGTTAACGGCACTCTGGCCAAGAACGGAAGCAATCGCGGTAACGCCAGGACGGTGACCATGGTCAGCACGGGCCAGAAGCTCGGCGCCGCATCCAGCGAAGCCCAGACTCCGTAGAATTCTGCGTCGTCCGTCGAGCGCCGGTGCATCGGGTGTGGAGGTAAGGACATGCGAAAGGGTCTCATCGTTATTATTGCAGGATTCGTGCTGGCGCTTTTAACCCTACCAGGAGCCCCAACGTTTTCTCAGGGTCAGGGCCCACAGGTCCAGGGTCGAGGCCAACAGGCTCAAGGCCGAGGTCAGGCAGCGCCTGCTGCCAAGCCAGCCCCGCGTTGGCCGGATGGCAGGCCGAACCTGGGTCCGCTTCCAGGGGAGGCAGGAGTTTGGTTGCCAGGTAATGCGACGTTTACGGATCCTGACGACCCGGCCCGCGGCCGCGGGGGCTTAGGGAATGCACCCGTGCCGGGAGCCCCTAAAAAACCGAAGCTGAGTGAGGTTCCCTTCCAGCCCTGGGCAAGGGCGCTGTTCGACTATCGCCGGGAAAACCAGTTTGAACCCCATACGCGTTGCAAGCCTTCGGGTGGTGCGCGGGAGTTTTTCACACCCTATGGCGTTGAGTTTAACGACATACCGGAACTCAAACGCATCTTCATTATGGATATCGGCGGTCCCCATACGTATCGCATCATCTATATGGATGGACGCCAGCATCCAAAGAATCTGGAACCGAGCTATTACGGAGACTCGATCGGCCATTGGGAAGGCGATACGCTGGTCGTCGATACGATCGGTTTCAACGAACGGTTTTGGATGGACCGCGAGGGATCACCGCACACCGAGAAACTTCACTTCACGGAACGATTCACGCGCATGGATATGAACAACCTGAAGTACGAAATCACGGTCGATGATCCCGGCGCATATACGGCCACCTGGAGCACTGGTTTTGTCCTCCGCTGGAGTCCAGGCCAGGAACTATTTGAATATGTCTGCCAGGACAACAACCATGCGCCTGAACTCATGGTTGGCGCTCAAAAATCGGTGGATCGTAGCAGCGTAATTATTCCGTAACGTGCTGGAGGTAAGATGCGTCTGAAAGCCGCCTGTTTGTTCTGCCTTTTGGTTGGCTTGTCCATAACCGTTGCCGGCTTGGCGCAGGAAGGTCATCCCTTAGTCGGTACGTGGTACGGCGATTGGGGACCAACGCCAACCCATCGAAATCAAATAACCGTCATCATGGCCTGGGACGGCAAAAATATTAGTGGCATGATCAACCCCGGCCCGGACTCACTTCCCATCAAGGTGGCTACACTCGATTCCACGAAATGGACTGTCCACTTCGAGGCGGATGGAAAGGACCAGTCCGGAAACCCGGTTCACTTCGTCGCCGACGGCAAGCTGGATAACATCGGTTCGTACCACCGCACGCTGACAGGCACATGGAATCACGGCGCCGTGAAGGGTGATTTCAAGATTACGAGAGACTAACCCATACGGGCTTGCGCCTGTGTCCAGGGCCTCCATTCTTATGCCGCTCCGCGGCTCTACGCTCTACGCCTTTGCGACTTCATAGCCGATAGCGGTGCACGTCTCCTAAAGAAACACTTCACAGTCTTATTTTGCCCACCGTATTCTGGAATTAATGGCTGATCTGCTCAGCGCGGTCCTGGGGCTTTCATTCGCGTCGGGTCTGAATGCATACGCAACTGTGCTTGGGTTGGGTGTGATGCACCGCTTAGGTGTGTTTCATCTGCCGCCCAGGCTCGAGGTGATCGCCACCACTCCGGTTATTACTGCAGCGGCGGTGCTCTACATGGTTGAATTTGTTGCCGACAAAATACCATTCATCGATACGTTGTGGGATGGCATTCATACCGTGATCCGTCCCGCGGCAGGAGCTCTGCTGGCGCACGGCGTTGTTGGAAATGTCGATCCCCAGTGGCAGGTTGTTGCGGCGCTCATTGGCGGCAGTATTGCCTTAACCGCTCACACGGCCAAAGCGTCCACGCGTGCTGCCGTCAATGTGAGTCCTGAACCGTTCAGCAATTGGGCCTTGAGTCTGATCGAGGACGGCCTCTCATTTCTTCTTGTCTGGCTGACAGGCTCGCATCCATTGATCGCGCTCGCGATCGTATCGATGCTGGGGATGGCGGCAATCTACATTGTCTGGAAGCTTTCTCACTTTGTCCGGCGTGTTTTCCGCCGGGCCCTCTGAGTGTGGCTACCAAATAAACGGAATGAGACCTTTTACTTTTTGCCGGTAGCGCTCATACTCCGTTCCGAACTGTTCGGCCATGACGTTTTCTTCCAAACGGGCTTTGTAGCCCCAAGCCGTCACGATCAGAACGAACGCGAGGAGTCCGCTCCATTCTCCAAAAGCAATGGCGGTGCCCAGCGTGGCGAGCAT
>QHXC01000259.1 GCA_003222815.1 Acidobacteriota bacterium
AAAGTTTTCGTTGGGGAACAGCGCGGCAGCGGCTCCACCGACCACCGTCTGGTGCCAACCGCTGGTTGCCGCGATGTATTGCTTTCCATTCACCGAATATGAAATTGCCGATCCGCGATGGCCGGCGCCGGTTTGAAAACTCCAAATCTTATTGCCGGTGCGCGCATCCAACGCGAAGAAATTGCCCTCCGGATCACCAGTAAACACAAGGTCGCCGGCGGTTGCGAGCATGGAGGAGAGCAGCACGAACTGGTAGGGCATGCTCCAGATGCGCTTGCCCGTGACCGGGTCCCAGGCATCCACATGGCTGTAGGTGGTGCGATTGGGCGGCAGCTTCATGGGGAAGTTACCGTTCATGAAAAAGCGTCCCTCTTCCGGCTTGTTGGCATTGGGCGTGACGTCGGTACAGATTTCGTTGGTAGGCGTGTAGATAAAACCCGTCCGCGGCGAGTAGGCCATCGAGTTCCAGCTCTTGGCGCCGGCAGCGCTGGGACAGAAAGACCTGGTTTCACCCAGCTCGGGTTCGTGTCGGCCGACGAGTTTACCGTTTTCGGTGACTCCGGTGATCCAATTGAATAATTCCGGTACGTTGAACGAACCGAGGTACTCGCCAGTGACGCGATCGAGGACGAAGGTCAGGCCGCTCTTGTTCATGTGAACCAGGATCTTTCGCGTTTGGCCGCGAATCTGGCGGTCCATCAGAAGGACTTCGTAGGAAGAGTCGAAATCCCAAACGTCGTCGGGAATTTCCTGGTAATACCAGCGCAGCTTGCCTGTGTCGGCGTCGAGCGCAACGACGCTCGCGGTATAGAGATTCACGTCTTGAGTCTTGTTGACGCCGGGGGCAACGCGATCGCCGTCGTAGAAATCGGCCGCGGCGTTCCCGGTGCCCCAGTAGACTAGATTCAGGTCCGTGTCAAAGGAACCCGTGAGCCACGGCGATCCGCCGCCGAACCGCCAGCTATCGCCCTTCCATGTTTCGTTTCCCTTTTCGCCAGGTCCGGGGACCACGTACCAACGCCAGGCGAACCGGCCATTCTTAGTGTAGAAGGCCGTCAGATAGCCGCGATGCGCCTGATCGCCGCCGTTGCCGCCGACGATGACCTTGTCCTTGACGACGAGCGGCGCGGCGGTGATGTTGCAACCGCATTGCCGGGGATCATCCACGCTGACTTTCCATGCTTCGCGGCCGGTCTTCTGATCGAGCGCGACCACGAAGTTGTCCTTCGTGCCGAAGAAGACCTTGCCGTCACCAACCGCAACGCCGCGATTCTGGATGAAATCGGAATGGCTGCCGGGGATTCCGGACCGGGGTGTGGGATATCGATATTGCCAGATCACGCGGCCACTCGCGGCGTCAAGCGCGGTGACCTGGGCGCGCGCCGAGATGAGGTACATGACGCCATCGACAACGATAGGCGTGGAGTGCAGGTTTTCGGCGTAGTCGCCGGTTTGGAAGATCCAGGCCGGGACGAGATTCTTGACATTGGCGGTGTTGATCTGATCGAGAGCGCTGTAGCGCCAGGAGAGATGGGTGCCGCCATAGTGCGGCCAGTCGGCGTGCGCCGGGCCGCCGTCCTGGGAGTAGAGTGGCGTCGCCATAAGCAGGACTAGAAGCAATCGCATCGTGTCTCCTATTTCATTCCGCGCGGCCGTCGTGTTCGTGCCAACGCTCGAGAAGTATCTTAATCCCAAAATACATATTTGACAGTTGCGGAAAGCAGGAATACAAAGCATGGGCGATGGGCCGCCGGTCCACGCCCTTTTATCCGCACAATGAATCACAGAACAACCGATGTGGAGGCCCCTGAAGAACGCGGGGTACGCGACTTGCCGCGAGAAGTCTAAAGCGGAAATCGTACTTCGTTGTGAATGATCCGGGTTAGAAAGAACAGCCGGAGGGAGGCGTACGATGAAAACGAAACTGATGGGTTGTCTGTTCGTCGGCCTGGCTTTCTCCTTGACGCTTGCGATTAGCGCTCGACAGGGCGCGGAGCCAATTGAGCAAACCGGGATTCCGATTAGTCTGCCCGGAGACGAGACTCAGGTTCAGGAAGATCAACTTCGCAACTCTTCGGGTGTAAAAGCTCCCATCAATCTCATCGGTGTGATAGCGGTCGTGATCGATGCAGAAACGAGCACGTGGCTTCAGAACGTGCGCGCTCCGAATATCAGAAATGTGGCCGCTTTTGAGGGAAACAATCACATCTTTTCCGGCGTCAGTGCTCCCGCTGCCGGCGTACCCGACGCGACGGTGTGCTCGCGGTTTGGCCTTGTCGGCACCGGTTGTGTTGCCGTCTTCGGCCACTTTTAGGTGTCACCGTCCAGCCGCAGCCTGCAACTTCACGCTGCGCATTAGTTGTGTCCATTTTTAACGTGGTCCGGGCCGCGCCATTTCAGCATTTCGTCGTGTTCTTCCCAGCTCAGGAGCACCTTGCCGCTGTTGCCGGAGCGCATGGCCCGAAAGGCCTCCTCGAATTCCCGGTAACCATAGCGGTGGGTGATCACTGGCCGGATGTCCAGCCCGGACTGTAGCAACACCGTCATCTTGTACCAGGATTCATACATCTGCCGGCCGTAAATCCCCTTGATCGTGATCATATTAAAGATGACTTCCCTCCAGTCGATGGCCATCTCTCCGGACGGGATCCCGAGCATTGCGACTCGGCCTCCGTGAGCCATATTGTGCAGCATGTCGCGAAACGCAGAGGCATTTCCGGACATTTCGAGGCCCACATCGAAGCCCTCCTTCATGCCTAGTTTTTTCTGTGCTTCGGCGATCGAGGTCTGCGTCACGTTCAAGGCCAGGTCCACTTTGACCTTCCTGGCAAGTTCCAACCGGTAGTCGTTGACGTCGGTCATCACCACGTAGCGCGCACCGGCGTGCCGCACCACGGCCGCGGCCATGATCCCGATGGGCCCCGCGCCGGTGATTAGAACGTCCTCTCCAAGGACGTCGAAGGTGAGCGCCGTATGCACGGCGTTGCCAAAGGGATCGAAGATTGCAGCGGCGTCACGGTCTACGCCCGCGTCGTGACGCCAGATATTCGTCATGGGCAGGGCGATCAACTCCGCGAAACATCCTGGCCGGTTCACACCGACTCCCGATGTGTGGGCGCACAGGTGCCGGACCCCGGCCATGCAGTTGCGGCACCGGCCGCACACCACGTGTCCTTCGCCGGAAACCAGATCCGCAGGATGGAAGTCGTTGACGTTGGAGCCAACCTCGACGATCTCTCCCACGAACTCGTGACCGATGGTCATGGGTACAGGAATCGTTTGCTGGGCCCATTCGTTCCAATCGAAGATGTGCATGTCCGTCCCGCAGATACCCGTACGGAGAACACGGATAAGCACGTCGTTGATGCCGATCGTCGGCTCGGGGATGTCTTGGAGCCACAGGCCCGGATGAGCATGGGCTTTGACTAAGGCTTTCACGGAAGCATGTTACCTAATCGCGGCATAGCCGCAACAAACTTGTTAACAGGCCAGCGTGAAATTCGTAAGTGAACTGGATTGTCAAAGAGGTGATTGGCGATCGAACGTAATGTTCAGGATCCTGACTTAAAACGGGCTTGAAAGCCGGTTTTCTTGTATTGTTCGCATTCGAGACATTTAGGCTGCAAAAGAATTTGCGGGGAAAGGAATGGCTTTGCCTATGCGTAACACGGTAACTTCGATGCGAACGATCGTCATCGTTATGGAGCTGACGCTTGCGGCCACGCTGGTGATCGCGCAACCGCCAGCCCAGGCTCCGGCTGCAGGGACAGCCGCACAGGCCTACAGAAATATTCAGCTACTCAAGGATATCCCTTCCACTCAACTAATTCCCACGATGCGGTTCATCTCCGCCTCACTCGGTGTGGAATGCGAATTTTGTCACCTTGGAGACCGGTCGGCGGACACGGACCACAAGAACACTGCGCGCAAAATGATGACGATGATGATGGCGATCAACAAGGACTCGTTCGGCGGACAGCGCGAAGTTACTTGCTACACCTGCCATCACGGCACCAACAATCCAGTCGGCACCCCGACACCTACCGGACAATATTCTGAATTGGGGGCAGGCGTGTTTTTTAAGCCCGACGGTGGGCCACTGGCTGGGGGACGAGACGAAGTCATGTCCCAGGCGTATCGGGAATATGTGGCGAAAGATCGGCTCGCGGGGCTGCCCACGCCAGACCAGATTCTAGCCAAGTACGTGGCTGCGCTCGGCGGCGAGCAGGCGCTGCGGAGGGTGACCGCTCGCTTGATCACCGGGACGGCGGAGCTGCCGGGGGATGTCCGAGGCGCCGCACCAGCCATACACGTTCCAGTGCAGCAGTATTTCAAAGCGCCTAACCAGTGGGTTATGACTTTCCAGATGGGGAACGGTGCGACTTCGAATGGTTTCGACGGGACGGTTGCCTGGATTCAGGCTGCCAACGGGGTTGTCACTGAAGCGACTGGCGTCACGAACGCTCCCTTACCACCGCTGGCGCGCGTCAAGCGGAACGCGGACTTTTACGAGCCTCTGAACCTGAAGCAGCAGTATCCCAGGCTGACCGTGCGCGGTATCGAGAACGTGCGCGGTCTCGACACATACGTGGTGGTCGGCGTTCCCGATGGCGACCTGCCTGAGCGGCTCTTCTTCGATACGCAGACGGGATTGCTCGTACGTAAGTCGACGGCCGTGGCAACGGCGCTGGGTAATTATCCCATTCAGACGGATTACGATGATTACCGGGACGTCGGCGGCGTGAAGTTTCCCTACCTGGTTCGAACCGTTGCTATAAGTCCTGCCGACGATCTGACGATTCACGTCGAGAAAGTGCAGAATAACCCGACGGTTGACGCCGGCAAATTCGCGAAGCCGGCATCGAGGCCGGCGGCCGCCCGGTAGCCAGAGCCGAACCCGGGCTAAAGCCCGCGACAACATCCTTAGGGCCCGCGCAAAAATAACTTGGCAGAATGCGGGCTCGGGAGAATCTGACCAATGTTCAATTCCCAATGCTCAATTCTCATCCGAAAGGAGAAGCAGCCGCATGTGTGTGATCTTGTCTGGATCGGTGGAACATTTGGCAATCCGACATCCACTTCGGATGAGAATTGAGCATTGGGAATTGAGCATTGGTCAGATCCCGGGTCGGATTCAGGGCAGCGGATTCTGCCAAGTTATTTTTGCGCGAGCCTCTAGGTAAACGTGGAGGCATGCATGTAGGCGTGAGCTTTAGCCTGCGTTCATTTTGAGCCTACCCCGGGAAGTCGCCTGATATAATGCAGCGAATTTTTCAGGGGGGAAGCACATCATGAGAAAAGGGTTGCTGTCCGCCGTGGCGCTCCTGTGTCTTGTTCTCTGCACTCACTCATTTTCCCAAACATCCAACGCCACCTTGGGCGGAACCATTTCCGACGCCACGGGCGCTTTAATTCCTGGCGTTACGATCACGGCAACGAATACCGGAACTGGAATCGTTACGACCGTGTTGACGAATGAAGCCGGAGCGTACCAATTTGCCAGTCTTCAGACCGGGAGCTATGCGGTCACTGCAGAACTAGCGGGTTTTCAGACTCAGACCCGCAGCGGGGTTGCTCTCGGAGTCTCACAACAGGTCCGGTTGAATTTCACTCTGCAAGTCGGTTCGGTTGCGCAGACGGTGGAAGTAAGCGTGGCGGCCGACACGCTCATCGCGACGTCGTCTTCCTCGGTGGGCACGGTCCTTCCTGAGTACAAGATACGCGACATGCCTCTCGGTGGCCGCAATGTGATGGATCTTCTTGGGGCGCAGGCCGGCACAGGCCCAACGGAAGATAACTTTGATGGCTTCTTTGCTGGTGGGAGGCTCAACGCGGTGAATGTGACGCGAGACGGATTCAACGTCACGGATGGGCGGTACAACTATGGCGCCCTGACCAACACGTACACCAGTCCCGACCTGGTCGAAGAAGTGCGCATCATCACAGCTCCTGTGGATGCCGAGATCGGACGCGGTTCCGGGCAGGTGCAGATGGTGACACGCTCGGGGTCGAACCAGTTCCGGGGCAGCGCGTTTTGGACGAACCGCAACTCCGCGCTCGACGCCAGTAAGTGGTTCAACAACTTTAACGGCGTCCCGAAGGATTACGAGAACCGTAATCAGTTTGGCGCGCGTCTCGGTGGACCGATCATCAAGAACAAGACGTTCTTCTTTGTCTTGGTGGACGAACAGCGTTATATCTTCCGCCAGACTTTCGTAGGGTCGGTGCTGACCGGACCTGCGCGACAGGGCATCTTCCGATTTTTCCCCGGAGTCGACGCCCAGAACGCAACTCAACTCAACCCCACGGTCGACCGGAATGGCAATCCGGTGAGACCTCCGAACGCGACAGGCGATCTTCAATCCTTTAGCGTGTTCAACCGCGATGCATTCCGGCCGGGCTACGATCCGACCGGTTTTATCCAGAACACACTACTCTCCCGAATGCCGCTGCCCAACGATTACACAATTGGCGACGGTCTGAATA
>QHXC01000260.1 GCA_003222815.1 Acidobacteriota bacterium
GTCGGTTCGGCGCGAAGCGGGCGAGCACCTGTTCCATAAACTTCTGCATGCGGATTTGCAACGAGGATAGGGTTGTGAGCCGCCAATTGCGCGAATGACGCGAATGGGCGGCACACGTAACCGCGGCCCATTCGCGTCATTCGCGCAATTGGCGGCCAAGAGACCTGTCTCCTCTCTTCGATTTGCCGAGCGCGTAAATGACGGAGCCAATGGCCACCATTAATGCACAAGAACCGACGACTTTGATGACGCTCACGATCTTGTTCGGTTCATCCTGAGGTGGGATGCACGCCACGATACTCGAGAGCGTCGTCGTGAGAAGGCCGAGGACTGCCAGGAGCACGGCCACAGGTTTGCCTCCTGGAACGCGGCGGACCTCGGGTCCAGCCGGTTCTCGCTGCAGACGGATCATGGCGGCGAACATGTAGAAGAACGGAAGGAAATAAGAAAGAATGCCCATGCTGACGAGCACGTTATAAGCGCCTTTTACGGAGGTTCCCGCCTGACTCAGAAAGATGAAAACCGCGGCAATGACCGCTTGAACGATTAGCGCCACATATGGCGTGTGCCATCGCGGATGAACCCGGCCGAAAGCCGGTGGAAGGAACTTGTCGACGCCCGCAACAAATGGAAGCCGCGCGGACGCCGCAAACCATGCCCCTACTGCTCCAACACTACCGATTGTCACCAAAAGCGCGACAAACGGCGCGACAGGTTCCAGACCGATACGCCCGGCCACTTTGCCAAGCGCCTGCATGAAGCCTTGCAACCCTGTCACTTCCCCGGCGGGCAAGGCCGCAAGCACAGTTGCGGTTCCAGCGATATAAATAAAAGTAATGACGACACCTGCTGCGATCAGGGCTCGAGGGATATTGCGGCGTGCATTTTCGATTTCTTCGCCCATCGTGGAAGCGCCTTCAACGCCCCCAAACGCAAACGCAATCGTGGACAGGAAGAATAAGTTTTTCAAGTTGGCGCCTGGAAGTAGCGCCACGACAGTGATCTCAGTCGCCGATCCAAAGCGCAGCCACGCGATTGAACCCATCACGATCAGCAACAAGGCCGGCAGCCACGCTCCAATCGCCCCCAGGTTGTGAAGCCACTTACCGATGTTCAGCCCCAGGATGTTCAACGCCAGACCGAGTATCAGGCCGCCAAGTGCAAACAGGATGAAATAGGTACTATTGTTCGCCAGGTGTTGCCATTGCTCTCCACCTATGAACAGCGCGGTGGCCGCAGCAAAATAGAAGACTCCTGGATAGTAGGGCAGATTCGCGGCCCAATATAGGAATCCGGTCATGAAACCGGCAAACTCTCCGAATGCACGCTTGCTCCAGATGTACATCCCACCTTCTTCGGGATACCGAGACGACAACTCGAGAACGCAAAATACCAACGGGACGAAATAGGTAAGACAACCCGCGATCCAGATGACGATCGAGCTTGGACCCGCTGCGGCGGCCGTCGCGATCCACCGTAGGCTGAGAGCCGTCACGACGTAGAACAGCAGCAGGTCGCCAAAACACATTGTTCTACGGAGTTCCTTTGTGCTCACGCGCGGTATTTTAGTCTGTTAAGATGCGCCCGTGGACGAATTCATGAAAGCCGCTCGTGAAGAGGCGAAAAAAGGATTTCAAGAAGGTGGGATTCCTATCGGCTCGGTCATCGTGCATACCGGGAAGATCATCGGGCGAGGCCACAACCGGCGCGTGCAGAAAGGAAGCGTGGTATTGCACGGCGAAATGGATGCATTCGAAAACGCCGGGCGCCAAACCGCAACGGTGTATAAGGAATGCACGATCTACACGACACTGTCACCCTGCGCGATGTGCACCGGAGCCATTCTTCTTTACGGGATTCCCAAAGTTGTCATCGGAGAGAATCAGACCTTCCTTGGAGAGGAGGCGCTGCTTCGGTCGCGAGGCGTGGCCGTTGAGGTACTCCAGGACCAAAGTTGCATCCGGCTCATGACCGAGTTTATCCGCTTGAACCCCACGCTATGGAATGAAGATATCGGAGTCTGATGCCCGCCGCTGGGCCCGCAAATGGCGTGAATAACGCGAATTGAACCCACAGCCGTTCTTAGGGGGTCGCTTTCACGTCTTCCATTATGTACGCTTATCTACAGGGCTCAACTTCCGAGAATACCGAGCGATGCCAGAAAAACGACGCTCATTGATCGACCAATTAGCGGCCGCCAAACAGCGGATCTCAGACCTGGAGCAGGCAGAACTGGCGCGCGTTAGCTCGCATGTTGAAATTTCAGTGACCGACAATGGAATAGGGATCCGAAACGACTTTCTACCATACATATTCAACCGGTTCAGCCAGGCCGACGCTTCGCCTACCAGGGCTTATGGAGGTCTCGGGCTGGGCCTGGCTATCACCAAATCCATCGTCGAACTCCACGGGGGAAGCATTGCTGCAGGCTATCAGATGCACGTCGCAAAGCCGGTCGAGCCTGTAGAACTGCTCATCGTTGTGGCAAGTCTTGCCGGCCATAAGGAGGTGTAGGCGGATTGGGGGACAATTACCCTTTGTTCGGATATCGCACTTGTTCCAGAAAGAGACCTGCGGCCGGAGCAGTCCACGCTGCAACGTCCAGCTTCGGATCCGGCAGGCCATCCACAAGCCTACCGAAGTCTTGCTCGCTGAGTTCGCCCGTTCCAACCTTTACTAGAGCCCCAACGACGCGTCGCACCATACGCCATAGAAAATGGGACGCTTCGATTCGGAACATAATGACGTCTTCTTCGGTTTCGATCTCTGCATTATTGACAACCACCACGGTGGACTCTTCCGGCTTCGATCGATCTGTTGCCCGGAAACAAACGAAATCGTGCCTGCCGACCAGCAAGGATGCGGCTCGTGCCATGGCCGCTGCATCAAGATCGTGTTTGACCCACCAGACATACTTTTTCATGAATGCCTGTTTGCGGCGGGATATCTGATAAATGTAGACGCGGCTGAGCGCGTCATGACGAGCATGGAAATTCCTGGCCGCCTGCTCGAACTGGAGAATAACGATGTCGGCGGGCAACAAATCGTTCATGCGCCGTTGGATGACGTCCACGGGCTGGCGGACTTGGGATACAACTTTGATGTGCATCACCTGACCGAGCGCGTGCACACCGGCATCGGTCCGGCCAGCGCCTTGCATCTCCACATCGGAGCCAAAGACTTCTCGCGCCGCCTTCCGCAGCTCACCCATCACGGTCCGCGCATTTTTTTGTTCTTGCCAGCCGCCGTAGCGCGTTCCGTCGTATTCAAGGATTGCCTTTAATGTCGTCACCGGTTAAAGCCTACACGCCTATTTTTTCAAAAGGGGAATTTCGGGACGGAGGAAAAATCGAACCCCCCAATTTTTCTTCCGTCCCGAAATTCCCCACGAAATCCGAAATGACTTCCTTTTTGTGGTATCTTCCCGCAGCATGCCAACCGCAACAGATCTGGGAATGACCGGCAGGAAGGCCGAGACGTGGAATGTCGTGCTGCTGTTCGGACCGACGTTATTTCTCAGCGCGTTCCTCCTGTTCTGGTTCGAACCGATGGTGGGTAAGATGATGTTGCCGCTGCTTGGTGGAGCGGCCTCAGTTTGGATCACCTGTCTGCTGTTCTTTCAGCTCACGTTGCTCACTGGATACATCTATGCGCATCTGCTGGAACGATTCGTCAAGCTGCGCAGTCAGATTTTCGTACACGCGTTGCTGATGTTCGCCGCGCTGATTTTTCTTCCGATCCATTTTGCCGGAGGGCCGAACGAGGCTGCGGTCCGCCATCCGGCCATTTGGCTGCTTGGACAGTTGCTGGTAACGGCCGGCATTCCGTTCGCTGTCGTATCGACCACGGCTCCCTTGCTGCAAAATTGGTTGTCCAAGACGTCAACGGCCTCCGCACGTGACCCATATTTTCTGTATGCCATCAGCAACGGAGGCAGCCTGATTGCCCTTCTTGGCTATCCACTGTTCATCGAGCCGCACATGGGTGCTCACGTGCAGAGCTCGCTCTGGCTTGCCGGTTACGGGGCGCTGGCGTTGATGGTGTTTGCGACATCGGCGATGGTGTGGCGGAACGCGGAGCCCGCTTCCCAGCCGCGTTCCTCTTCTTTTTCCGGGTCGGAGAACGAAGGTTCACAGTCCAATGCGCCGCTTTGGAAAACGCGAATCTACTGGATGGCAGCCGCGTGTGTGCCGTCGGCGCTAATGTTGGCCGTGACGAATCACATTCTCCTGAATCTGGCATCCGTTCCATTTCTCTGGGTCATTCCACTCGCGGTCTATCTGATCACCTTCATGCTCGCATTTGGACGCCGTATTCGAGTTTCAACCGAGTGGATGTCGCGAATCCTGCCTGTGGTCCTGCTTCTTCTGTTTCCACTTGTGGCTTCCAGCAAATCTGCCGGCGTGCGTCTGAATTGGGTACTCATGGCGGGACACATCATGGTCCTTCTGGCTGGCGCACTGCTCTGCCACAGTGCGCTTGCCGCAAGCCGGCCAGCTCCTCGATACCTCACTGAATTCTACTTTTGGATCGCCCTGGGAGGTGCCATCGGAGGAGCCTTTACAGCGGTCGTCGCGCCCTTTATTTTCCAGACAGTGTTTGAGTACCCGCTGCTGGTTGCGATGATTGCTTTCTTCCGAAGCACGCCGAATGCACAAGACCAGATCAACTGGCGAGACTGGATCTATCCGGCCGCGCTCGGCCTGTTGGTTGCAGCCATATTCCTCCTTTTCCGGTGGGCTAGCGTCGACATTACGACGAATGTGACGCTGCCGGTCTCGGCCAACGCGGTAATTGTACTTTGCGCCTATCTGCTTCGAAAGCGACGATTCCGTTTCGCGTTGGCTCTCGCAGTCCTGATCTTCGGATACCGTCTGGCGTTGCCGCCCCTGTTTGAAGACGACGCCGAATTGCTCTACAGGGGACGGAATTTTTTTGGCATCAAGAAAGTTGTCTTTGATGTGGATTCCAATATGCGAAAGCTGCTCCACGGCGACACGATGCACGGATTGGAGAGTCTAGATCCGGCCCTGGCCGGCCAGCCGCTGTCCTACTACCATGAAACCGGTCCTGTCGGCGACGTGATGAAGATGATGAGCGAAAGACCCAACCAACACATCGGCGTTGTGGGACTCGGTACAGGCAGCATCGCGGGGTATACCCAGCCGAACCGGCGAATAACTTTCTTTGACGTCGACCCGCAGGTTTACACGATTGCACAGGGTTTCTTCACGTTCTTGCGCCGCTGCGGCAAGAACTGCGAGGTTGTCATCGGAGATGGCCGCCTTTCAATCGAAAAAGCCGGGGATCACGAATTCGACCTTTTGATATTGGATGCGTTCGACTCCGACTCCATCCCAGCTCACCTGGTTTCGCGCGAGGCCATCCGAACCTATTTGTCCAAACTCAAACCGGATGGCTTGCTGCTGTTTCATGTCTCTAATCGGTTTATGGATGTGGAGAGCCTCGTCGCTGCAGTCGTGACGGATGCCGCCTTGGAGGCTCGCGTCCGGTACGACGACGATGAGGAGCCAACCGGAAAGAGTACCTCCGATTACGTCGCCGCCGCGCGACGCAGTGCCGATCTCGGCTCGCTGGCGGAGAACGAAAATTGGTCTGAAGTCGCAAAACCGCAGGGGATCGCGCCCTGGACGGACGACTATTCCAATATGCTCACCATCATCCGGTGGGAATGATGCTGCCTGCAACGTTGATCTCAAGCTTGTAGTCGCGGGCTTTAGCCCGCGTTCGGCCGATCTGAAGTTAGAAAATCATCCGTAGCACCAACTGCGTCCTACGCGCTGGTTATAAAGAAATCCGAGCGAAACGCATTCCCCATCGTCACGCCTAAATCCCGGCCAGGTTGGGCTGCAATTTGTAATAGCCGCGCTCGAGAGCCCAAAGATCTAATGGGAGACCGGCCAGTTCGTCCACTTCCGGAATGGCGGCTGGATCGAGAGAGAGATTCACGACGAAAAGATAAGCCCGGCACCCATCGCAGGCTTGTAGACGCAGGTGAGGAAACTCTGGAGCAGTGAAGCTAGCGAGTTTTGTTTCGGAAGACTCGTTGCATCCGGGACAACGCGTGCGGGGAAACGGGCGCCGGCGCAGACACAAGGCGCAGACAAGATCGAAAGCCAGCCCGTCCGCCTGTGGCCGCAGGCAGCCAGCCTGAGGAGGCTGCGGGCACCAGGGACAATCCAGGCCGGCGGGAAAACTTGCTGCATATGGCTGCAAGACGGCGCGGGCAAAAAATTCAAGTGCTGAAAAGTTTCCTGGCGATTCCCAGGATTCGTGAATGAGCTGGTCGAGTTGGGTTGTGTTCAGTTCACGCGCGCTCTCGGAAAGGGCCGGCGGCCCGGTGCGGGCGACGAGATCGAGAAGCGAAGGATAGGCGTTTCGGAGGTTTTGGAGACGCTCACCCTGGTAACGTTCAGCGAGAATGCGCGCGCGTTGTGCCCGTCGATTCCACATGTTCTCGATACCATTTCGGGTGATGGGACGCCGCCCATCCCGGCGTTACCCAACCCTGAATCATTCCGCGAAACGATCCCGGGACTGCCGCCGTGCCCATGTAAATATGAAGAATGATCCCGCCGATGGAAATCATGGCCGCGACCGGATGCGCCAGCACGGCGAGCTCGCGTAACAGCCGGGGCATGATTTCGGGCCACCACAAAACAACTCCGCTCGCCACCAGCAGGATGCCAAAAATCGACTGCATCCAGAACAGAGATTTTTGTCCCGCATTGAACCGTCCTGCTTCGGGCAGCGCGGCATAGTCGTGCACGGCGTAATGATGTGCCTTGCGCAGCCAGTGACGATCGTCGCGATCCAAGCTCATCTGACTTCTCCAATTCCGAAACATTGACGCAAAAACCAGCACGAACAGGAGGCCGCCCCATGGATGCCACCCACGTACAGTCGTCCCCCCACCGAACACGGAAGCAAGCCAGTAAAGCCTCGGTGACCAGAGCGCCAAACCCGTCAGCGCAGTGTAGAGGAAGCTAAGCGCGACGAGCCAGTGCACCACACGTTCACTGACACTAAAGCGAGTTAGCCTGGATTCATTCGGGGTCTTGAGGTCCATAACGAAGGTAGTGCAGGAACGTACCGAGAATGCCGCCAATAAGCAACGCATTGCCGAGCCATTTCAACGGGCCTTTCCAAATCGACACGGTCCAGGGGATCTGCGGGTTTTTGGGGAGTCCGTACGACTCCGGTTGATCGGCACGAGCCAGAACATAGACGACGTGCGTGCCGCCGACGCCGGTTGGATTGTACACTCCTGCAGTGCCGAACCCGTCAGATTTGAGAACCGCGACGCGGTCCTCCGCTTTTCGAAGCAAATCCTCGCGCGTACCGAAACTCAGGCAGTTCGTCGGGCAGGCTTTGATGCAGGCCGGCTCGAGTCCCACAGAAACGCGGTCGGTGCAGAGCGTGCACTTTTGGACTTTCTTGGTTTCCGGGTTGAGCTTGGGCACGTCGAAGGGACAGCCCGTCATGCAGTAGCCACAACCGATACATGCATCGCTGTTGAAATCGACGATCCCGTTACTGTACTGAACGATCGCGCCCGGGGCAGGGCAAGCCTTAAGACAGCCCGGGTCCACGCAGTGCATGCATTGATACTTCGACATCAGCCAAAGCGGCTGGCCGTCCAGTTCGGTTTCGTGGAATTTGATCAGATTCCAAAAATTATGGGCCAGATCGGGCAGCGTCTGGTACGTGCCTTCGAAATTCCCAAACGTCACCTGCTGGTTGTTCCATTCCTGGCAGGCTACTTCGCATGCCTTGCAGCCGATGCAGGTTGTGGTGTCAATCAGCTTCGCCGCCGTCTCCGTGGCTCTGGATGAGCCTGCCGGTTTGCCGGGGGTTGCCGAAATCGCCTTGATGAAAGTGGTCATCATGCTATTCGTCACTTCGGCTGGTGCACGCCGAAGGGGTGAGAACGCGGGCTAAAGCCCGCGACTACATGCTACCGAAACGTTGTCGCCTTCATGTAGTCGCGGGCTTTAGCCCGCGTTCAAATCAACTTTCATATCTTCTCGATATTCACCAAAAATCCCTTGTACTCCGGCGTTCCGGAATTTGGATCGAGCACGCTCGGACTGAGATTGTTCACGAGCGGACCAGTCACTCGCCCGATGAAGCCCCAGTGAATCGGAAGCCCGATCTGATAGACCGTCTTTCCGCCAACCTGCAAGCCGCGCATCCGGCGTGTGACCATCGCTCGGCCTTCAACCGAACCCCGCGCCGACCTGACACGCACCATGTCTCGGTTCTTAATGCCCTTCTCACGGGCCAACGCTTCGGGCACCTCGACGAAGAAATGCGGTTGAAGCTCGCTTGTACCTGCGATGTTTTTCGTCCAGTAATGGAAATGCTCCGTCAGACGGTACGTCGTACCGATGTACGGGAAATCCTTTGCAGAGCCAAGCGGGTCTCGATCCGTATGGAATACCTTGGCGGCCGGATTGGAACTCACGTTCGAGTGAAGCGCGTTTTCGGCCGGCGATTCGACAGGTTCGTAGTGCTCCGGAAATGGCCCTTCCGCGAAATCCGTCGCGTAGAGCTTGGCGACACCCTCAGGCAACATGATGAAGGCGCCGAACGCCTCGGGACCGGCGTCGGCCTTATAGTCGGCAACGTCGCCGGACCAGCTGGAGCCACTCCAGCGCAGCGGCGCTCGCGAAGGGTCCCACGGTTTGCCGGCCGCATCCGCCGAAGCACGGTTATAAAGGATGCGTCGATTGGCCGGCCAGTTCCAGGCCCAGTTCGGATAAAGGCCCAATCCAGTCGGATCTTCCTGCCCGCGCCGGGCCATCATGTTCCCTGCCTCTGTGAATGAACCGGCATAGATCCAGTTACCACAGGCCGTGGATCCATCATCGGCAAGCGCACCAAAACCCGCCACCTGTTTGCCTGCGGCGTCGCGTCCATTGATCTCGCGCGCGACTTCCGAAAGCTCGGGAGAAATGGGGTTCTGCCAATTCCAGGCCATACTCAACAATGGTTGGGCCGCCGAGCCTCCCTCTTGCTCATAGAGCTGGCGTATTTTGAGGAATAGACGGGCGATGATCTCCTGATCCCGTTTCGCCTGACCGGGCGGATCGAGCGCGGCGTTCTTCCACTGCGCCCATCGCGAGGAGTTGACAAATGCGCCATCCTTCTCTGCAAAACACGCTGCGGGGAGAAGAAACACTTCAGTATTGATGCGGGATGCATCCGGCGCAGACGCATAATATTTTTCAGCGAGCTCTCGCGCCTTCCAGAACGCTGCAGTCTCTGTCTCAAAACATTCCGCCACGATCATCCATTTGAGCTTTGAAATTGCCGCGAGCATCTTGGGCGTGTTGGGCCCATTGGCGACCGGATTCATTCCGAAAGAGATCATTCCATCGATCTCGCCGGCATACATGCGATCGAAGATGTAGCCCCAACTGTAGTTGTCCGTCTCGCCCACCTTCGGCAGAAAATCGTAGCCGAAATCGTTCTGCCGGGTGGCCTGATCGCCGTAGTAGGCCTTCAGCAGGCTGACCACAAACTTCGGCGTATTCGACCAATAATTCATAGAGTTCGGGCGCAGCGGCCTGGGCGTGGTTTCGTTGAGGTAAGCTGCAAGGGTTGGCTGATTGGCACGCGGCGAGCGGAGATAGCCCGGAAGCGCGTTCCATGCGCCCATGATGGCGGCCGTGTGAATCAGTTGAACCGAATGGCTGTGCTGCGTCCAGCCGAGCGCATAGAGAATGGTTCCCTGGCGATCCGGCTTTCCGGTTGAACAGATGATCGACGCTGCCTTCTCAAATTCCGCGGCCGAGCAGCCGCAGATGGATGCCACGGTCTCCGGCGTGTAGCGCGAATAGTGCTGCTTCATCAATTGGAATACAGAGCGAGGATGTTCCAGACCCGGATCGACTTTGGCGTAGCCGGATCCGTCGAGTTCGTAGTTCCAACTCGATTTGTCGTAGGCCTTCTTGTCTTCATCCCAGCCGGAGAAGAGCCCTTCAGAGAATGAAAAACCTTCCTTGATCAGAAACGAAGCGTTGGTGTGCAGCTTCATGTACTCGCGCTGGAAAAGATCGTGAGTAATGGCGTAGTGGATCAAGCCGCCGAGAAAAGCAATATCGGTGCCGGCCCGGATAGGAACGTACAGGTCGGAGACAGCCGCTGTGCGGTTGAATCGTGGATCGATGGTAACGAGCTTGGCCTTACGGACGCGCTTGGCTTCCATGACGAAGCGAAAGCCCACAGGATGATTCTCGGCAGGATTGCCGCCCATGACGAGGACGACATCCGCGTTCGCGACGTCCGTCCACCCGTTCGTCATGGCCCCACGGCCGAACGTGGCGGCCAAACTGGCCACCGTTGGGCCGTGTCAAAGACGGGCCTGATTCTCGTAGGCCACGACGCCTAGGGCGAACCGGAATTTGCCGAGCAGGTAATTGATTTCGTTCGTATCGGTGCAGCCGCCGATGATGGCCATATTGGTAAGGCGATTGACCAGGCGGCCCTGCCCGTCTTTCTGTTCAAAGCCCGCATCCCGAGTGTTCTTGATGAGGCGCGCCATGCGTTCGATCGCTTCATCCCAGGAAATGACCTTCCATTCTTTTGCGCCGGGCGCGCGATAGAGCGGACGTGTGAGGCGCCGATCATTGACCACGAATTGCCGCAAGGTAATGCCCTTCGGACAGAGCGCGCCGCGATTGATCGGGCTGTCCGGATCCCCTTCAACATGGACGACGGTGGGTGTGACGTTGTGGGCCTTGTCCCCCATTGTGTGGATGATCACACTACACGCGACGGCGCAATAAGGACAGATGCTGTGGGTCTCCGTCGTGCGCGCAATCTTGAGTTCACGCGACTGGGCGAGCGCAGGCTGGACATCGAAACCGAAGGCGGTTGTGACAGCACCGCCCGTCAAAGCGCCTTTGAGGAAGCTCCTGCGAGACAACGGCATCGCTGATGAACCTGTGCTGGAGTTCTAGCACCCCGCATGGGAACGAATCAAGGTTAAAAAAAGTAGACGGGACAGAACGCGGGCTGCAGCCGGCTTCAAAGCCTGTATACATTCAATCCGGAAAAACTTCCACGGATTGGATGATCCGTCTTCCGCGGACTTCCGAGGGTACGCACATTTCGGTGCGCGAAACTATTGCTTCTTCCCGGCCAGAGGTCTCAAAATTGCGATGGCAACCAATTTGCGAGGAGCGAAGCACCCGAAAGGAGAACCCAATGATTGATGGAGCATTTGTGGGCCTGGATGTGAACAAGACTGGAATTATGGTATCGATACGACCCACGGGCGAACATTGGAAAACGGGCATCGACGATACCGGAATCATCGAAGCTACCGAAAAGTTAACGGAGATTCATCCGCAACTGGTCGTTATGGAAGCCCAGGGCGGACTCGAATTGCCTGTTGCGGGAACCTTGGCCACGGCCGGTGTGCCGTTCGCCATGATTTCTCCGCGAAGTGTTCGCGAGTTTGCGAAAGCCATCGGAAAGATGCGGCCGGATCGTGACCAGGCCGGACTGTTAGCGTATTTTGCCGAACTTGTTCAGCCGGAAGTCCGCATATTGCCGACAAAGATTGTCGAACAATTGAGCGCCCTGAAAACGCGTCGCCAGGAAGTTGTAAAGATGCTGGCGCTTGAACGTAGCCGGCTGGATTGTGAGTCTTTGGTAGTTCAAAAGGACATCAAGAATCACGTGTATTTTCTCGAAAGGAGCGTCCTCGGTCTCACGGAGGAAATCAGCCGTGCGGTTCGATCTAGCTGCATCTGGCGATGACGGTGCCGCATCGGATCCCTAGTGGAGAACGAATCAAAACCGATTAATCCCCAATCGGTGATCACCAATGAAAATTTCATTGGTGATCACCGATTGGCGATTCCGGATTTCTTGTCGTCGGGTGCCGGAAGCCGCCTGCGGTCTGGATCGACTTGGCGATGCCGCAGTCAAGTTCCCGGTTTTCCGCGACAATTACCTTCGTCTTTTCCGGCAAAAGGAATGAACTCCTGACAATCCATTCCAGCCAGACCTTCTCACACGCCTCCCTCCCAAATTGGAAATAAGCAATCACCAATCGGCGATCACCAATGGAAACGTCCAATGCATCATTTTCATTGCTGGATTGAGCACTGGAGAGTATACGGTGCAAATTTTGATGATTAGCGCTGATTGGCGCTTGCCGATTTTTTAGCCGGTTCGATCGCAACAGAGAGCATCGTATTTCGGGGTGTTCCCGGATTACGGTTTAAGGCGAAAGTACGCGGGTCTCCAAAATTCAAATTTGAAGCGCGAGTTGCGCTATCCGGATTGGTTCTTGTTATACTCCCACGCGATCTAGAAACAGTTCGGTCCTAACGTGCTTAATTGAGACTTTTCGCAAAAAGGGGGCAAAGTGGGGATCTCGAGAATTGGGAGAATGTTTAGAGTCAGAGTGCTTTTGATGGCAACGGCTGGTCTGCTCGCAGTCAGCGCACCGCTGGTTGCACAGAATACTTCGGGCTCAATTACCGGCGTCATCCAGGACGGCACAGGAGCGGTGATTCCCGGCGCGCAGGTCGTGCTGATCAATCAAGAACAAGGTGTGGAAGCGCGGCAAACGATCACGAATGAGGCGGGCATATATCTCTTCAGCGCCTTGCCTGGCGCGACGTACACGGTAACCGTGGAGCTGCCGGGGTTCAAAACTTACAAGAAAACGGACATCAAGCTCTTCGTCAACGACAAACTGGGTATGCCTACCATCGTGTTGGAGGTAGGTTCGCAGACGGAATCCGTCACAGTTGAGGCCGAGGCCGTCACACTCGAGACTGTATCGGCGGAGCGGTCGGGCGTTCTCACGGGCAGGCAGATGGTCGACATTGCTCTAAACGGCCGGAACTTCACGGGCCTTCTCCGGGCCGTACCGGGCGCTCCTGCCGATGCGTCTGGTGGCACGACCACTTTCAATGGCCAGCGAAATAATCAGAATAACTTTACGGTGGACGGTCAAACCGTGATTGATTCAGGAGTCAACCAACAGTTCGCCTATCGGATTAACGTCGACGCCATTGCGGAGTTCAAAGTATCCACGAATAGTCAAGCCGCCGAATTCGGCCGCAATTCGGGAGCGCAGATTCAGGTGGCGACCAGGGGCGGGACCAACGAATTTCATGGCGACGGCTACTACTTCAAACGCCACGAAGGATGGAATGCGAATTCGTTTGACAATAACCGGCGCAGCCAGGCACGCCAGATATACCGCTTCATGACGGCGGGGTACACCGTTGGCGGCCCGGTCTATATTCCTGGAAGTTTCAACGCCAACAAAGACAAGTTGTTCTTCTTCATTCCAGTTATCGTCAGGGATCCGCTCACGGGTCAGCAATTCCCCGGAAACAGGATTCCATCGGATCGTTTCAGTCCGTACGGACCGTCGGTCCTGAATTGGTTACCCCAGCCCAATATTTTCGGGAACCCGCAATACAACTATGAATCTCAGGTGGCGCAGGATCTTCCTTCTTTCGACCAGGTGTATCGATTTGACTACAACATCAGCACCAAGTGGAGAGCTTACTTCCGAGTGGTTGACAGTAAACAGACGCAGAACAACCCTTATGGAAGGGCGGACTCCTCTAATAACCTCGGGCTGTCGCCGCTATACGCTCCGACTTTCGGTTGGTCGATAAACGGAAATTTGGCCACCATTATCAGTCCAACCGCGACCAATGAATTCCAGCTCGGACATACCAAGAATGGGATTCCCGGAGACGCTCCTCCGAAAGACAGTCCTTATTACAGGTCCAATTCAAAGATAACGATTCCGCTGCTTCATCCCAACGCGGATCCCATTGGGCTGATTCCAAACTTTGGCTTCGGTGGGGAGCCGACACCCATGCCGAATGCCGACATATTGACTAGTTTCGCCGGACTTCCATACGCCAATAAGAATCCGATCACAAATCTCACCGACAACTTCACCCAGATTCTCTCGACGCACGCGGTTAAATTCGGAGTCTTCCTCGAACACGCCGTCAAATCGGAGAATCCGTTTAGAGCGGTCAATAGCACCATCCGTTTCGACCGGGATGCGCAAAATCCTAATGACACCGGCTGGCCATTCTCCAACGCGCTGCTTGGAAATTTTCGAGAGTATTCGCAATTCAGCAAGAGTCTGCTGCCCAGCTATCCTTACTGGAACATCGAATGGTACGGTCAGGATACTTGGAAAATGACGCGAAAGCTCACCTTGAACTACGGACTGCGGATGAATCTGGTAAATCCTCTATACGAAAAGGACAACTTGTTCACGAACTTCGATCCCGCGGCCTATGACCCCGCTAAACGGGTCTCCCTTTATCAGCCTGCTTTCGTCAATGGCCAGCGGCGGGCGCGAAATCCGATCACTGGAGAAATCTTATCGGCAGTTTTAATCGGAGCGATCGTGCCGGGTTCGGGCAGCCTCAGCAACGGCATTGTCCACGCCGGCGAGAACGGGGTTCCGCGAAGCTTGATAGAGAGCCATGGGGTGCAGTGGGGTCCGCGACTCGGGCTGGCATACGCGATCAACGACAACACCGTATTCCGCATGGGGGGTGGGGCGTTCTACGAACGCATCTCAACCGCCTCGATCGGATATACGACCAACTACCTGACCAACCCGCCCACAGTGCAGCTATCCCAGATCTTCTATGGAAACCTCGCCACCATCGCGAGTTCCGGCGGAACGCCATTTCCCCTGCAAATAACGCCGCTCTCGAAAGACGGCCATGTGCCAACGGTGTACAACTATAGCGCTGGCATCCAGCGGGAACTGCCGAAGCAGATCCTGTTGGATGTGTCCTATGTCGGCACGCAGTCGCGGCACCTGGTCGAGAACAATCCTTTCAACGGAGTGCCCTTTGGCAGCGCGTGGCTACCGGAGAATCAGGATCAGGCGTTGGGAAGACCGGTAACTACCGACGGAAGCACAACGCTACCCGTGAACCTGTATCGTCCCTTCGCAGGATACGCCGGAGGAAATATCATCCTCGGCGGCGCCGGCTCGTCCATAGCTCACTACACCTTCGGCGGCTCGGCTAATTACAACGCCCTGCAGGTATCCGTGAACCGCCGGCGCGGACGTTTGCAGTTCGGGACGAACTATACCTGGTCCAAAGCCCTGGGCACATCGTTGGGACATCTGACGAACACTCGCCTGGTCAACTACGGACCTCTGACGCTGGACCGGTCGCAAGGATTGACCTTCAACTACATTTACGACATCCCGAGCCTGGCTCGGCCTGGTTCCCCTCTCGACAACCCCGTCGGGAGGCAAATATTCGGCGGCTGGCAGTTCACCGGTCTCACGGCCATGAGCGTGGGCGCACCGCTCACTCTCGATTACACACTCACGGGAATCGGCAATGCCGAGCGAAACCGGCGGATCACGGGCAGCGAAGACATCGCACCGCGAGTGGTTTTCACATGCAATCCGAACCTGCCGCGCGGAAAACGCACGATTCTTGCTTTCATCGACACGTCGTGCGTCGCGCCTGCCCTCAAAGGAAGCATCGGCGGTGATTCCGGAATCAACAGTGTCCGGGGGCCGGGAATCCACGAGTGGGACATGTCGCTATTCAAAAAGTTCCAGTACGGCGAGAACGCGCAGCGATACATCCAACTCCGCCTGGAAATGTACAACGCGTTCAACCACACTCAGTGGGGCACGTTCAACTCCACGGCTCAGTTCAACGCTACCACGGGACAGCTCGTCAATGCCGCAAGTCCGACGAACCGCGATGGTTTTGGCGCTCTAACCACCGCGCGAGCCAACAGTCAGAGGATCATCCAGCTCGCCGGCAAGTTCTACTTCTGATGTGAAGGGGACGAGGGGTACCTTGACCCCTCTTCCTTGCAGCCTGCGGCGGAAGCGGCGGCAAGTATGAGCGCGTCCCAGTATGACAGCTCGTTCAAAATCGAACAGTCGATAGCGTCCTGAATGAGGTTCGGCGATACCTGCACGACCTCGAACACCATGAACGTCTTCAGCACGCCCTTGGCGGCCAGTGGCGGGACACCGAGCTTGCGTGTCGCCGCAACATAAAATTCCTGCATGATCTGAGTGGAGATTACGCCATCACCCGATTCGGCAAGCTGCGCGATCAGTTCGCGGCTCTTGCGCTGTTTGTCGGGCGACGCGCCGTCTTGGGCGTAGGCGAGAATGTTGGAATCGAGAAAGAACTTACCGGGCATAAAGATCTTCACGTGTCCAACGCTGACCGCGCGAGTTACCAGGATACGCATCCATCAGCCGGAACATCTCGCCAACTGCCCCCTGCCGGTCGGCAATCACCGTCTTCACCAATAACTCGCGCACGAGCGCATTGAGCGTCGTCTGATGCCGTTCCGCATAAGCGCGGCCCGCCGCCAGTGTTTCTTCGTCAAGAGCAAGTGTGATGTTTTTCATCGTAGCAGTCTAATCTCCCACATAACCTGTGTCCACTTTGTGTGTGTAATCGGATCGCCCTGGCTCGTATCATCATTACATTACCAGGCTATGATTGCCCGGCTCGCCGGCAAGACTTATATAGTCGCGAATTACGCCATTTTTTATGCGTAAAATTGGCGTAATGATTCCAAATAGCTTAGCGGCTCCATACAAAAGTGTTAATACGTTTGACCCGATCTGCCGATAAGGGGATACGGACGCACGAAGTGCATTCGCGCCCGTGTGGAAAGAAGGATGCGGCTCAGAGGCGACAAGGCATGAAAGTTTTGAAAAATACTGTTATCAAATTGGAGCCTGGGAAAGCCTCCAATCACGCGTTAGATCCGGATCTGGTCAAGCGTTGTATCAGCGGTGATGAACAGGCTTGGGAGCAACTGGTATATCGCTACAACCGCCTCATTTATTCCATCGCGCTGTCGCTTTGCCGGGAACCCGAGATCGCCGCGGACATTTTGCAGCAGGTATGTCTGGAACTGTACCGGCGGCTGGATGAGGTCCGGAAACTGGAGAGTCTGGCCTCATGGGTCGCGACCGTCACACGGCGCAAGGCTTATACCTATCTTCGTTCGAAGAAACCGACGGAACCGCTTTTCGACGCAGAAATGGTCGCTTCCCGGGACGTTCTGAGCAATATCGAACGGCAGCACATGCTGCAGCGCGCGCTGGCAACACTTCCACCGCGATCACGACGATTGATGGAATTGCTCTATCTGACCGAGGGGGTGGGGACCTATGAACAGGTTGCCGCGGAGCTCGGAATGCCAGTGGCAAGCATTGGGCCAACCCGGATTCGTTGCCTCAAGAAACTAAAGAAACTCCTGGGCTGAGCATATGGCTGCGACCGTGGATAGCCTTCTTAACAAGAACGAGAGCGATCTTCAAAGCTACGTCACCACTCTGGACGAAGGCGACCTGCAGGGTTTGTTTTCGCAGATGTGGGACGCCATACGGGAGGTCAAACTCTACGCCGGCCAGCCGAGAAATGCGGCTTCAACAGAGGCCCTTACGCTTTCGCATCTGGCTTTCGCAATCGCATCACATTCCGGGGTTGAACCTCTGAGAGCCGAGTCCCACCGGATGATGGCCTATGTTCTCAATGCAGATGAGCAATACGACGAATCGATTTCGCATTACACGAAGGCCATCGCGTTTTTCGAAAAGGAAAACACGCGCGATAAAGCGGCGCGCACGAGGATTGGGCTGATCGCCGCGTTGTCCATGACCGGCCAGTATCAGACCGCGATTGAGGAAGCCGGGAAGGCCGACCAGTGGTTTCTAGCCAACCGCGACGAGGACGGCCACG
>QHXC01000261.1:0-6578 GCA_003222815.1 Acidobacteriota bacterium
TGGGTCAGCGCCCGCACGATCAAGGAAACATTTGTTCCGCCCACGAACTATCGATACCCCTTCATGGCTGAGGAGTAATTCGGGTCAGGGGAGTAGCCGCAATACTGTTCACTTAGCTACCATGCGCAGGAAAGCTGACCCAGATGCGCCCATTAAGTGAACAGTATTGGGATTAGCCGCGGATTGCGCAATCCGCGGCTACACTACTCTGGCATTACGTGTGCATATTTCCCCTCCGATAGAAGGAGGGAACATGAAGTCGACCGTCGAAGGTGCACCGAAAAGAACGTTTCTGGATATTCCAAATGCTGCCGGACTCGCTGGGTTTTCTGTGCGTCATTTCCGCAGAATCATTGAGGATGAGCGAATCCGAATCGTTCAGATTGGACGTAAATTCTTTATACTTGGCGCCGATTTCGAGCGCTGGCAGGCGACCAAAAAAGCCAGGGCCTCATGAGACCGTTCCATCAACTTTGTTGATATCGCATCGAATTGGAAGCGGCCGTACATGCTACGGCCGCACCGCTTGAACCTTCCCGACCCGCCTCGTTACACTGTCTCTCATGACTACAAATATCGAAACCTTCCAATTCCAGGCGGAAGCTCGCCAAGTCCTGGAGCTGATGATCCATTCCCTGTATACGAATAAAGAAATCTTTCTCAGGGAACTCATTTCCAACGCGTCGGATGCGCTGGATCGGTTGCGTTTTGAAGCCCTCAGCCATCCTGAGTTAATCAGCGCGGACGACAAGCTTGAGATCTGGATCGAGAGCGACTCGATGGCGCGCACGCTCACGATTCACGACGACGGTATCGGCATGAGCCGCGATGAAGTAATCGCGAACATCGGAACAATCGCGAAATCCGGCACCCGCGAATTGCTGCAGACTCTCCGGGAGAAGCAATCATCCGAAGGGCTCGGTACACTCATAGGGCAGTTTGGCGTTGGATTCTATTCTGCCTTTATGGTTGCCGATCGCGTGACGCTGGTTACTCGCCGTGCAGGAGAAAGCGATGCCACACAGTGGGACTCCACAGGAGACGGCACATTCACGATCAGCGCAGCGGCTAAATTCAATCGCGGTACATCGATCACGCTCCATCTCAAGAAGTTTGAAGAAGACGCGGAGGTAGAGGATTTCACGGACAAATGGGTGATCTCGCGCATCGTCAAGCGATATTCCGATTTCGTCGCCTATCCGATCATCTACAAAGAAAAGGATGCCAAAGAGCCGGACAAGCCGCTCAATTCGATGAAACCGATCTGGACGCGGCCGCGCTCAGAGGTCACCGCCGAGGAGTACAAAGAATTTTACAAACACATCTCCCACGACTGGAACGAGCCGATGGAGACGTGGCCGTTTCGCGCGGAGGGCCGATCCGAATACCGGGCGTTGCTGTTCATTCCGTCGCAGGCGCCACTGGATCTCTTTTACGCCACAGGCAAATTCGGGCTGCACCTCTACGTGCGGCGGGTGCTCATCATGGAGCATTGCGAGGAGCTGCTTCCGGGATACCTACGGTTCGTCCGCGGCGTGGTTGATTCTGCCGACCTCCCGCTGAACGTCTCACGACAGCGCCTGCAGGAAGACCGGCACATTACGCAGATTCGAAAGTGGCTGACGAAGAAAATCCTGGATTCGCTCGAAGACATGATGAAGTCCGAGTCCGGCAAATACGGTGAGTTTTGGAAGCAGTTTGGGCGAGTCCTGAAAGAAGGTGTGAGCTTCGACTTTGAAAACAAAGACAGGCTTCTTTCCCTCTACCTGTTTGAGTCATCTTACGATGGGGAAAAACCCACGACACTCAAGGACTATGTCAGCCGGATGAAGGAAACTCAGAGCGCCATTTATTATCTGACTGGCCCTTCACGTCGTGCCGTGGAGCATTCGCCGCATCTGGAGGCATTCCAAGAAAGGGGATATGAAGTTCTATATCTGGTCGATGCGGTGGACGAACTTCTGATTCAAGGGCTCCCCGAGTTCGATGGCAAGAATGTGAAGTCGGTTGGAAAGGGCACGGCGGATCTCGGTGAAGAGAAGGACCTGAAAGAGAAAACACCCGGGTATTCCAGTCTCATCGAAGTGCTTGCAAAGAAGCTTGAGGATCGGGTTAAAGAAGTCCGGTTGTCGAGCCGGTTGACCGCTTCACCGGCCTGCCTGGTTGTGTCCGATCACGACGTGAGCCCGAATCTGGAGAAGCTATTGAACCAGATGAAAGGCGACGGCTCGAAACAGAAACGCATCATGGAACTCAATCCGAATCACGAGATCATTTTGAAAATGCGTGATCGCGCTGAAGACGCGATGATCGATGACTTTGCCGAGCTTCTGTTCGGATACGCGCTGCTGGCCGAAGGCTCCGATTTACAAGATCCCCTGAAGTTCAATCAGGCTGTGATGAGAGTTCTCGCCAAGACCATCTAATCCCAGGTATGCCCGGTCGTAATAGGTGTCGAATGAAAGTGTATGGTACGTATCGAGCCAGCCGTAGTTGGCGTGACCTCGCTCGTTTCCATGACGGATCGTGATCACAGGAGCCTCGTCGAATTGGCCAAGAACCATTGTTATTAGCATTTTGAACGCATTCAGGAACTGCCGCCAACCCGTATTCCAAGCTCCTGTTTTCGGTCCGGTACCGTAAATGCAGGACAAGGCGCGGTTATGGCCGAGCTAAACCGAAAGTTCGAAGGCCCTAGTCCTGCCCCGGGACATCTCCGGTCCGTTTCGCGCAGATTTTTCTTGTTTTGGCATGTCACCGCTGTTAGCCTCCTCACCAGAAAATGGGTAAAAGACACAGGAGATTCCCTAACAAACAGGCTAAGGACTAGCAACGGATCGGGTGACACGCCTGGTGTCCGTGGTTCAAAGCGCCGGTACTCCCGGAGAGACAGGGCAGAAAATGGAAAGACTGAAGGAAGTAATGACCTTGCGCGAGGCGTCGCAGTACCTCGGAATCTCTCCGGACACACTGTACAAGTATTTGAGCCAGGACAGGATTCCGGCTTTTAAACTCGGCAACCGCTGGCGGTTTAAGAAAGATCTTTTGGATCGCTGGATGGAGAAAAAGAGCGAGCGACCGCAGGATTTGAGACCGAAGCAGGTCGTGAAGAGCAAGTGAAAGCAAAAGGATAGCTTGGAAAGGTTGTTTCAGATGCCGCTTTTGAAGAAGCGTAAACCATTGGTTGGGTTAGATATTGGCTCAAGTTCCGTGAAGGCTGTGGAACTATCCAGATCGAAAAAAGGCTATCAGCTGACGGGCTTTGCCTGTGAGGGCTTGGGCACAGACGTCGTTGTGGACGGGGCGATTATGGATGCTCCGGCAATGGCGGCCAGTATTAGAGAGACCCTCGCCGCCGGCAAATTCAAACCGAAAGGTGTCGCTACGGGCGTTTCGGGACATTCGGTCATCGTTAAGCGGGTTGTTGTGCCAGCGGCGACTCCGGATGAGGTTGAAGCTTCACTCCAGTTGGATGCCGAGCAGTACATCCCTTTCGAGATCTCAGATGTGCACCTGGACTATCAACTTGTTGGACCAAGCATGACTGCCGGCGATGAGCCGGGCATGGAAGTTGTGCTTGTGGCCGCAAAACGGGACAAAATCCAGAATCACACGAATGTGATCGGCATGGCCGGCCGAAGCCCAGAGGTAGTGGACATTGATGCCTTCGCGCTTCAAAACGCGTTCGAAGCGAACTACTTGGTCGACGAAGACGCGACGGTTGCGCTGCTGAATATCGGCGCCTCGCTCATGAACATCAATATCACGAAAGGCGGCATGCCTTTGTTCATTCGCGATGTTTCGGTGGGCGGAAACCAGTACACGGACATTCTCCAGAAAGAGCTACAACTTAGCTTTCAAGAAGCCGAAGACTTGAAACTCGGAAAAAACGGTGGTTCTGAGGCGGAAATGGTACAGCCATTGTTGGAATCCATAACGGACATGATCTGTACCGAGGTCCAGAAGACTTTCGATTTCTTCCATGAGACCTACCCGGGTGAGATCATCAACCATGTGTTTATCAGCGGAGGCACTTCGCACATGCACGGCCTCGCTAGCAAGATCCAGCAGACGTTTGGGTATCCGACCGACATCTTGAATCCCTTCAGATCGATCGAGATGGGACCGAAGGTGAACGCCGCAGAAGTCACATCTTTAGGACCGGCGCTAGCAATCGCCGTTGGTTTGGCGTTGAGGGGGGTTGATCAATGATTAAGGTTAATCTGGCCGGGGTGAACCCAAAGAAACCCGCAATAGCCCTGGCCGGAGCGAGCATGAAGACTTCAGCTCCTTGGACTGTGACGCCCATAATCCTGATCCTGATCATTCTGGGAAGCGCAGCAGTCGGCTACTGGTGGTATTCGAGTCTGACCGGCCAGGCGGCAAATCTGGAGTCCAAAATACAGCAGGAACTCGCTGAGAAGGTAAGACTCGACGCCGTCATCAAGCAGGGTGAGATTTACGAAGCGCGGAAAAAGATGTTGGAAAGGCGGATCAAGATCATCGAAGGTCTGCAGAGGAATCAGATCAGTCCTGTGGTGGCGCTGGATGTCCTGAGCGAGGCCGTCGATCGAACAAAGTATGTGTGGCTCTCGAATGTGGACCAGAACAACACCGTGTTCAGCATGAATGGTCTCGGCACTTCCTTGCTCGCCATCGCCGACTTCTACTCCAATCTCGAGAGGACCGGATACTTCCGCAATATCGACATCGCGAATGCGCAAGACAGTTCAGGCAACTACACCTTCTCGCTGAAATGCGAGTTCGCGCCGCCCAGCAGTGTTGCCGCCGTTACGTCGGCAGTGCGGACGGGAGCAAATTAAATGGCTATCGACTCCAAAGCTTTTCAAAGACTCCGGTGGTATTACCAGGTGCTGATCGTCTCCGGAATCTGTGCCGGTCTGCTGACGTTGCTTTGGTATCAGTACCTAACGCCGATTGTCGCTGACATCAACGCCAAGGGTATCCAACTGCAGGAATTACAGAGAGTGAATGCCAAGGGCCGCGAGCAGGAAAGAGTCCAGGCTCAGCTCAAAAAGGAGTCCGACGAACTGCAAGCGAAGCTGGACAAGCTGAAATCCGTTTTGCCGCTGGCCAAGGAGACGGATGAAGTTCTTCGCTCCGTACAGCGGGCCGCCAGCAGTTCGGCGTTGCGGATTCTTCGCGTCGGCTCCCGGCCGATTATCGATCACGAGGTGTATACCGAGTGGCCGATCGATATGGATATCTTAGGCACGTATCACAATGTGGGAGCGTTTCTCGACAAGATCAGACTGTTACCGCGAATTGTGAATATTGGCGGGCTGAGGCTTCAGAGCAAGGCTTCGACAGGCGAAGCCGCCTTCACTTCGAGCGTCGGCGCGACGTACACCGCTACGACTTTCGTGTACCGCGAGGAGCCGGTCGAGACTACGGCGCCTCCACCGAAACCAGTGAAATGACCTTTTGCGAAGTGTAGAGATGATGTACCGAATAATTGTTTCCATTGTTGTTTTGATTCTGGGCTTGGGGGTAGTTGTCTATCCACAAGCTCCAGCGCAAACGCCTCCAGCGCCTCCACCTCCGCAACAAGAGGAGCCGCCGCCAGTGCTCGCTGTCCCTAAAGATTACAGATACAACGCTCAGGGACGGCGGGATCCTTTTGTGAATCCGGTCCCCAAGCCGGCTACGACAGAGCCTCCGGCTTCGATTGCGCGGCCGCCGGGGTTGAAGGGAGTTCTGGTCACAGAGGCGGGCATCGCGGGAGTCGTCACTTCAAAGGAGCCCACAATGAATGTGGTCGTCATTTCGGCTCCACAAGGAAGAACATACTTCGCTCGCGTTGGTGACGCGCTTTTTGATGCCGTCGTCAAAGAAATCAAACTGGACGCTATTACTTTTCTTTTGACTGCTCCGAGGGGTGGGAACGAGGCGACTCCTCGGGAAATTGTGCGGAAAGTTCGCCCCACTCCAGGAGAAAACAAATGAGAGCTGATTCCAGGAAGTTCCTCTCGGTGGGAGTGCTGTTACTGATCGCGACTCTTACCGTTAACGGAGCATCCCCAAGAGAGACCGACGTTGTAAAGGATGTATCTTTCAAAAACAACGGAGATTCCCTTGAGGTCAGGATCGCTGCACCGGATGGTTCGAAGTTCACGCATTTTGAATTGAACCAGCCTCACCGGCTTGTGGTTGATTTTCACGGAATCCAAAACACGATTGGTTTTAAAGAAAAGCAAATCAACAGCGCGGGAGTAGAGCGCGTTCGGACCTCTTTCTTCAGTGCTGAGAATCGTAGAGCAACTCGTATCGTCTTCGATCTCAAAGACAATGTTCCGTATAGGGTCATCGAGGATGGCGGGGGAATCGTGCGCATCGTGTTTGGCGGGACTGCTCGTGCTCCCGGGAACCTGACAGCCGGCCCGGCCATGATTCCGGGGCTGGGCACGTATTCGACTGCAAGTCTTCCGAAACTGCAGCTCGATCCTGCGTTGTTGCAAGGTGAAGTCCCACCGGTCGAGGCCGCGCCCGCCGCTTCTGCGCCTCTTCGAGCGGTGGCCGCTGCAAGCAGTCTCTCGAGTCAGCAGACACAAATTACA
>QHXC01000261.1:6620-8567 GCA_003222815.1 Acidobacteriota bacterium
AATATCGTTTTGGATCCGAACGTCGCCGGGAACGTGACGTTGAAGTTGGTGGACGTTCCTTGGGACCAGGCGTTAGATGTGGTCTTGAAGAATTATCAACTCGGCGGGCTGCTTCAGGGCAATGTGCTTCGTATCGCGACGAACGGGACGTTGCAAGGAGAACAGGCTGCACAGAAAGCCCTTCGTGACGCGCAGGACCTCGCCGTACCACTGGACACCCGGACCTTCGTCCTGAATTACACCAAAGCGTCGGATGTGAGCCCGACACTGCAAAGGATGCTGTCGCCTCGGGGAACCATTATCATGGATGCGAGGCGCAATGCACTGATCGTTTCGGACATCCCGGCGCAGTTTACCAAAGTCGACGACCTGGTCAAGTTTCTGGATACCGCTGCGCAGCAGGTTGAGATTGAAGGACGATTGCTATCGGCCGTGAAATCCTTTTCAAAAGACTTGGGTAACCAAATCGGCCTTCTCATTGGCGCCCGAAGTGGGAACGTCTTGACGGGTGTGCCGGGTACGAGTAGCCCGTTTGCGCGAACTCCTGCTCCGCGCGTGTCTACCGGAGCCGGCCTGCCGCTGGTGGCGAACTTTCCCGCGGGCGGGACATCCGGTCTATCATTCTTGATGAAAGCCGGTGGGGACATTCTTCTAGACGAGATCATCACCGCTTCTGAGGCCAAAGGCACGGCAAAGCTGATTTCCAGGCCGAAGGTTATTACGCAGAACAACATTGCGGCGACGGTGTCGCAGGGCACGCAGATCCCGGTTCAGACCAACGTCAACAACACGATTTCGACTCAGTTCCTACGCTTCACCTTGAACGCCGTCAATGGCATTCCGTCTGTTTCGACACAACAGGCGCAGACCCAGGTGTTGATACCCGATGGAGGAACGGCGGTCATCGGCGGTATCCTCCTCGACAACGACTCGGTCAACATCCGGCAGGTTCCTGGATTGGGCAGCATTCCGATCGTCGGAAATTTGTTCAAGAGTACGAGTACCATCAAGAGCACGTCGGAACTAATCTTCTTTGTGACGGCGCGCATCAAGCCGCAGGATGCACTCACGCTGGCCGACCCCGGCGAGGCGAACATACCACAGCCGCGCTGATAGGGTGAATCGGCGGCTTCTTTTCTGTTTCAAACAAGCATTGGCACGAAATCCTGGCTGATGAGGAGTTTCTTTGCTCAATCGCTCTGCTATACTCCTCAGATTGCTTGTATGACTCTTAAGGAACTGAAAGAAATCATCGATATTGTTACTTCCAAGGAGTCGATCGAAGAATTGGAGATCGAGAAATCGGGTGTCCGCCTGCGAATCAAAAGGTCTCTCAATCATGTTTCTTTATCGTCCACCGCAGCGGATGCTGCGGCCCCCGCCGTCCCTGCAATCTCGGCGCCGCCCACGCTGGCGCAGGTTTCCGCCGAAAGCGAGGAATTGTTCTATATGAAATCGCCGATCGTGGGAACCTTTTACAGGGCATCGACGCCAACCTCCGATCCGTTTGTGGCCGTTGGTGACATCGTGGAAAAAGGAACCGTCGTGTGCATCATCGAGGCGATGAAGCTCATGAACGAGATCGAATCGGAAGTGGCTGGGGAGATCGTCAGCATTCTGGTCGAAAACGGGCAACCGGTAGAATATGGCGAAAATCTGTTCGCCATTCGTCCCCGATAGCCGATGTTCAAGAAAATACTCGTCGCTAACCGCGGAGAAATAGCCCTCCGAATTATTTACTCTTGTAAGGAACTCGGCATCAAGACCGTTGCCGTGTTCTCTGAAGCGGACCGGCACGCGTTGCATGTACGCTTTGCGGACGAGGCAATTTGTATTGGCCCGCCCAGGAGCGCGGACAGCTACTTGAACATACCGAGCGTCATTAGCGCCGCCGAGGTCTCTAACGTCGATGCCGTCCATCCCGGATATGGCTTTCTCTCGGAGAGC
>QHXC01000262.1 GCA_003222815.1 Acidobacteriota bacterium
TCTGGATTTCCAGAACGTTCCGAGTGCCGATGACGTTCGTCATCCACAGCGTGTCATAGTATTCCTCCCCATTGATGCGGCCGAATTCTGCAGCCAGGTGATAAACGAAATCATAATCTTGTTCAAACACGCGCTCCAATTGCCTGAAGTTTGCCACATCCGCACGATAGTATTTCTGGTCGGCTTGATGCTGGAGGTCCACACCCCACACATCATGTCCACGCTCTTCGAGTTCGCGTGCGAGAGGCCGCCCCAGCGTGCCCATTACTCCGGTTATCAATATCTTTGACATAAGCTGGTTGCCTTACTAAATTTTCAGGAATTCTGTTGCTTATCGTCTCGAGTCCAACTGCTGAAGCATCGCAACTGCCTGCGGATTGCCCGGCGATGCCTCGAGAACGGTCGCCAGATGTTCACGCGCGAGCGCGATGTTACCTTCAGAAACATAAATCGTCGCAAGATTCAAATTTGCACTGACATGTTTCGCATCCTGTCGCACGACTTCAGCGAAGGCTTCGGCCGCCCTGGCATAATCTTTCCGGCGCATATAAATCAGACCCAGATTGTGATGCGCCTCAATGAAAATCGGATCGAGATGAATGGCGTGGAGATACTTCTCGATAGCGGCATCATCATTCTTTAATTTTGTCAATGCATAGGCGTGGTTAAACAAAAGAAGCTTGACGTCATTTCTCAGCTTCTCGGCACGCTCAAAATATTGGTCCGCTTTGGCATAATCTCCGCTGTTGAAGGCTACTTTTCCAACCGTATACAGATCGTTAAAGTCTTCCCTTTGGTTGAGGTGATCGAGTGCCGCTGTTTCGACTTCACGGCCTTTCCCTCTGTAGAACGACTTGTTCACGTACGAATCCAAAGCAAAGGGCATGTCTCGATCGATCTCTAATCCCTTCAAGAATGCTTCGGCAGCGGGTTTCAAGATCTGCTCGTTCCTGGCATCATATTCCTCTTGCGTCATCTCCGCCCGACGACTCTGCAGATCATTCCACATGTAAAGGTAGGCCACGCCCAGATTGTTATAGGCAAGCGCCAGGCGGTCGCCATTGAAATACGGAAGGGTCTTCTTGAAAAGCTCTACGGCTTGGTCGTATCTGCGCGCTTTCAGGTAGAAGTTGGCCAGGGTGTCCGCGAGATTCGCAACCTTATCGGGCATTCTGTCACGTGCCTTCTCCAAGACATCGATGGCATGTTCATAGTCGCCGCGCTTGTAGTAAGCAAACGACAATGAGTGGTAGCCTCTTTCTTTACCCGGAGACTTGGCAACGACGTCTTCCCACAGGCGCACTTCATCGCCCCACACATGGTTCCGCACGAGGGTCGTACCTATCAAGGCAATCAAGACCAGACACGAATATCCGAATGCGCTACCAGGTATTGCAAAGCGCTGTCTCAATTTTCCATACGCCATCTCAACAAGAAGCGGAAGGGACAGGCAAACACCCACCAACGGCAGGTAAAGCCGGTGCTCGAAGATAACGTCGAGGATGGGAATCACACTGGAAGTCGGGGACAGGGTTATGAAGAACCAGAGAATTGAGAAAGCGAATACCGCCGCCCTGCGGCGCAATTTCCATCCGAGAAAAAGAAGCGCCGATAAGAATACGAACGAAGCGATTACAGCCGGTTCCAACGGACTCGTCGAGGGCTTGAAATCGTAATCCAGATTCAATCCGATTGGGAAAAACAGGAGCTGAACATACCGCACCAAGACACGAATTTCCGTCAGAAAGTAATGCCACCAGGACAGATGCCCCGGTAAACTGCCACCGACGGACTGTCGCAATGCAACGGTCAGGAGGTAGTAGATTGCGCTAGCTCCCCCGATGATGAACGGGCAATAGAAACGCCATCTGGATATCAGTGGCCGGAATGTCGCCCCCGACAGGAACAAGAAGTCATAGAGGAAGATAGTCGCCGGTAATGTGATCACGGTTTCTTTGGATCCAAGCCCGAAGAAATACGCCACGCCAACGGCTAAGGTGCAAAGAAAACCAATGCGGTACACTGGCCACCAAACGAAGATCAAGAATCCGATGAGGTAGAAAAATGTGGATAACAGTTCCGAACGGCTCGATATGTAAGTGACGGATTCGGTCTGCACTGGATGAACGAGAAAGAAAGCAGCGGCGAGTGCCGCATATGTGCGGGACCGCTGCACATCACTCCCGATTCGGTGAAACACCCGTTCGGCTAGCAAGAAAACGAGCAATCCATTCAGGAAATGGATCAAAAAATTGATCAGATGAAAGCTCCAAACCTCCTGTGCCGCCCAGATGTTGTTCAATGTGAAGGTGAGATAAAGAACCGAGCGCGCGGAGAGCAAGTTCCAGCTGAACTCGCCAAAACGAACGCCAGCATTCGACTGAATAGCCAGTAAGTCATCAAACACCAACGGGACGTGGAAAGAATTCCAATAGGCAGCGAGTGTGGCGGCGAACAATCCGGCAGCCAGCCACCATCGAGGCCGTACGACGTTGGGTTTGCTTCGAGACCTTTTCTTATTCATATTCCGAGTCTCTTGCGGAACAGAAACATGAGGTTCTGGAATCCGTCGCGCCATGGTCGAAGTTTCTTCTCGCCGAGCCGTTGAGAATAGCTGATGAAAATTTCACGGAAGCCAATATCTCTGTTCTTTATGGCTTCAATCTTGATTTCTTCACTGAATGCCATTCCGTCGCTCGTCAGGTTCATCTTGTTCAGCACATCCCTCCGAAAGACCCACATTCCGGATTGCGAATCATGAACCCATCGAAAGAACAATAGTGACAACACGAAAGAAAGTATCCGGTTGCCGGCCTTATGCTTGGAACTCATCGCGCTGTCGGAGAGCACCGGGAGCCGGGAAGCAGACAGGAATCCGACGCGGCAGTGTATGAAAGCCTCCAGCAAGTAGCTCAGCGCGTCCACTGGATACGAATGGTCACCGTCCAGGGTCACAATAATGTCACCCGTCGCCCGCGAAAACCCGCTTTTGTAAGCCCGGCCATAGCCGCGGTGCAGTTCCGTGATGACGTGGGCGCCCATTTCGTTGGCAATCGTTGCCGTCCGGTCGGTGGAACCATTGTCGACGACTATCACTTCGTCGACAAATGCTGGCAACTCAAGAAGGATTTTCTGGATACCTTGCTCCTCGTTGAGGCATGGTATGACGACGGTAACGCGGAAATTCTTGTACATCTTTAACGGCGAACATTTCGAAACCGGTACGTAAAGATGTCTCGTCCATAGAGCGGAGTATCCAGCTCGAGAAATAGCTTGTCGGGAGATTCACCCCGCCTGAGCTTGAGAACCAATTCTATTTCTTGGTTCGGCGGCAGCACTGAAGGCGGCTTTAAAACATCGAGCTTCGCATCTACTGAGATGAATAGAATTCCAGCTTGTTGGGAGGTGTTGTTGCGTACAAATACCGAAAATTCACGGCCTTCTTCGATCGGTCCATTGGGTGGGGACTGACGAAACGCAACCGGCACAAACACTTCACCTTTTACAAAAAGTGTGCGCTCTACAATTGCCGCTTGATACCGAATCTTAAGAGCGAGGGGAAGATTAAATGGACCTTCCCAGTTCTCCGTACCTACCGACAAAACCAGATGCTGGTAACGAGAAGTTATAGGGGTGGATTCCACATCGACCAGAGGATTCGGAAGCGCTAACTCGGCTGAAATCGGCACATCGCCCGTGTACCGGATAGGAACTTCAACACGCGAATGCCGCCCCTCCACCAATGTTCCGAGATCGACCGAATTCTGCAGAATCTCGAAATTCTTGTCGATCTGTCTCTGAACTTCCTTGATATCGACCGCATCCGCGGATCCACTCTTCGGGAAAAGATCCGGTGGATCTTTGAGGTTCAGATACCAGTTGTTTCCACGCCACACCCAGGAGTCCGTAATCGTCCAATTCAGTCGACCGGATGCGGCCTCTTTGGAGAGGACATCCAGGCTGATCCGAACCGCCGCATGATCAGCATCGGCAGTGAGATCGAGACCGACCAGTTTCGCGTTCAGGATGGGCGTCGGATTCCCGGACAAGAACAGATCCTTCTTTTCTGGAAGCACGAATTCGAGAGCCTGGAAACGTTGACCGGCAGTAACTCTACCCCAGAACCGCTGAACTCTTTCTATGAGCTTTTCGGGATCCCGCGGTAAGCGGAGCTCTTGTGAAGAAATGATTGCGGGGGCAAAAAATAATGCAACGATTAGGCAAAAGCCCCTTTTCATATTGCCGCCTAAGCCTTAGAGAATTAGGAAGTATACCAAAGTCTGTCGGCAACGGACTTGGTGCACCGTGGCCTCTGCGGATAAAAAAAGGGGGGCGTTTTCGCCCCCCAATTTTAGAGATACACGCTAGTTTCCTAGGCTTTCAGTACCCACGGTGCGTGAGATCGTCGCAGGCGGCGGCAAAACAAGCACATTGGCCGCCAACGAGTACGTTCGGAAGTCTGAGATTGTTGCCGTGCCATGAGCATTGAGGAAATTCGCCTGGATAAAAACATACCCAACGAAGTTTCCTGTCTGTCCCGCTGCTGTCAGCAATTGACTCAGTAGAACCGTCCAGGTAGCGCCTGAAGCAATCGTACCATCAGACGACAAACCCGCACCCGGTCTAACCGTGGAACTGGTGGTCAAGGAGAAAGACGTTCCGGCTCCACCAGCGCTTAGGGTTGGGTAGAAGGTCAGTACGACGTTACCGCTTTGGGATGTTGCGCCGCCTCCGCTTGAACCGAATGGGTCAGCTGTCGTATTGGCGACGGCCAGACCTGTATCGTACGGAGGCAGCACAAGAGCATACGGCAGCAGCATTGTTGTACTGGCGGGTATGATGTTCACGACGGTAATTGGCCCAAGGTCGGCTTCGGCAAACGTTGGATAACCCTGATCCTCTCTCGGCAGGCCAAGCCTGGTCGAATCGCTGTTATCTACGCCATCGCCGATGGGAACAAGCGTAGCTGTGCAGGTAATGGTGCTCGCAGTAGTCACCGCCGCGGTAGTGCTGAGTGGTGTAAGGACCGTGTAATCCACTTCCACGGTGTCTGTCGTAGCCAGACTTGCCTGCAAGAAACTAATGGTCGCAGTATTCGCGCTCGCCGTGACGGTAGTGGTGGTCGTGGCGCTGGTAGCGGGCCAACTGGCGGAGAAGCTCGCGACCATAGAAGACGGAACCAGGAGCTCACCCGTGCCGGAGCGAGTTTTTATATCCAAACTCAGGGTCACCCCAGCCGGAATGGCGTTAAATGTCAACCGGATCTGCGTACTATTTTTCACCGGTCCGCCGCCAAAATTCGAGAGCTGCGCACTCGTTCGGAAGGCGCCCGCGAAGCCTTCAGCCATGATAAGCGAGCCTGTAGGATCCGGAACGGTGCGATTTGTGAAAATCGTCGCGGCTCCAAGAGTGGAGTTGCTCGACCGCGCACCGATCGCAAAGTTGGCAATGCCTGGGCTCAAGGCATTAATAACCGTTATACTGGGGGTCGTCAAAACGTAATTGTTTGCGCTGCTGTTCAAGCTGGCGGTTGCCGTCTGAGCACCGGTCTTGCCATTGGCATCGATGCGGACTCCCACCAATGTGAACGAACCCGAAAGGCTGTTGGCAGCCGTGTCAAAACCAGGCAGTGTGATCTCAACCCTTGAGAACGTAGTGTTGAGTACCGGGGTCGCGACACTGGCAAACAGACCGCTCGCACCTTCAATTCGTATCGCATCGCCGCCACTTGGAATTCCGAGGTTGGAGGGAGATGATGGACCGGCGTTGGGCGCCGATGTGATGGGTGACGGGTACGCGATCCGCAGCGTTGTGGTCGTGAGCGCAGAATTTGCTATAAGCGCCCCAGACACAAGAATGCCAGCACCAGAAACGCCGGGATCGGCCGTCTGAGCGTTCCTGTTCGTCTGAATTTCCCCAGATGAGGGGGCATTGAATAGTTGGATGTTGATCTGTGCGAAGGAACTCTGCGCTACAGCAAGCACTACGAGCACGGTCAACAGCCCAAACATCAATCTGGACCTAAACGTCATTTGTTCTCCTTTCGAAGTCGCAAAAGAAACTCAATACCAACTACCAACGAGTGATACTGCCTCCCCGCTGGCCACACATTCAAACTTGTTCTCGAGATTTTTTTCGTCAAATTTTAGTCGAGCGTGCAACCGGAGAATTCGGTGGAGGGACGAACCGTTAGTGGGGTCCACACTATTTCTCCGTTCGGGTAACGGTTATCCGATCACCTCCTGTTCCAACGAATTTTCCGGTTAAAACTTTTGGGGCCCAGCTAGTCCTTAAGCGAGGCAACAAGGTACAGACCAGCGAATTGCGTCTTCTAAACGTATAGAAGTGTGCATAGCTCCACAGCCTGTGTCAAGATAGTTATCTATGCATTCGGGTCATGTTTGATCCACTCCTCACACTGCCAAAGCGAGAAGCTTTGCACGCACCCTGCCAAAAATAAACGCGTTGA
>QHXC01000263.1:0-2151 GCA_003222815.1 Acidobacteriota bacterium
AAGATCAACGACGTCGTCGCCGCCGAAATCAAAGCCTTCGACGCCTACAAGAAATTCATGGCCGAACAGAAAATTGCGCTGCCCTTTTACACGCTGGATGAGCTGACGATGGCGGCGAGCGCCGCCGTCGAAAAGAAGGTCGACGTCTTGAAAGATTTTATCGGATTGGGCGGCTGGCTCAGCATTCATCCCGACGGCCCGCTATGGTTTCGTGGCTACGCCGAATGGTCCGACGCCGAAGGGGCACCACAGATCCAAACTCTGATTGAAGCGTTCGGCGTGGCGCGTTTTGTCGTGGGCCACACGCCGCAGGCGGGCCAAGTCGCCGAACGATTCGGAGGAAAGGTGTACTTGATCGATACTGGAATGCTCGCCGGTTACGTTAAGCGTGGACGCGCGTCGGCGCTCAATATCCAGGATGGAAAGGTGAGCGCCATTTATATGCAAGACGCGAAGAATTTCGACTGACACCATGCAGTTCATCAATCGTTTATTCAATCTGCGCCCAGGCGACTTCAGCCGGGGACTTCCTCTCTTCGGCTATAGCTTTCTGATCATCTCGTCATACGTGATGGCCCAGGTGGCCCGCGACGCTCTCTTTCTCAATAGGTTCACGCCGCAGCAACTGCCATACGTCGACATCACGACGGCGGTAGTGGTCAGCGTCATCGTGGCCTTCTACATTCGCCTCGATCGCCGCGCCGGTCTGCGAAATCTGCTCGCCGGCTGCCTGCTGTTCTACACAGCCAACGTGATCGCGTTGTGGTCGGCTGTGCACTATTACAAATATCCGTGGATGTACCCTGTTCTCTATGTCTGGGTCGGTATCTTCGGCGTTTTGGCGCCCGCACAGGTGTGGACCTTGGCCAACTTCGTCTGGACAACCAGGGAAGCCAAAAGACTCTTCGGTCTCCTTGGTAGCGGGGCGATCGTCGGCGGCATTTTCGGGGGTTTTTTTTCAAATTGGATGGCGCCGAAGTTCGGCACCGAGAGCCTGCTTCTCGTCGTCGGCCTGTTTCTTGTGTTCTCGGCCGGATTCGTCGTGGTCATCTGGAATCAGCAGCACGCCAGTGAAACTCCAGTTCCCGCTTCGCGAAGCGACGAGGGTCTTTCTTCAATCGTAACAACCGCTGCAGGATGGCAATTGAAAGCGGTCGCCACGGCGGCTTTTACAAAGGACGCGCTCGTTCAAAAGGACGCCCTCGCGGCATTCTTCGGTTCATTTGCCGGCTACACCGGAATCGCTTCGCTGGCCGCGCAACTGCTGGTGACAACGAAGCTGCTTCGCCGCTTTGGCGTAGGCGTGGCTCTGCTGGTTCTGCCTCTAAGTCTGGTGGCCGGTTCAGCGGCCGTCCTCTTCTGGGGTACGCTCTGGGCAGCAAGCCTGCTCAAAGGAAGCGACAAGGTTTTTCGATACTCGATCGATAAATCCGCGGTGGAGTTGCTTTATTTACCGGTGCCCGCCAACACCAAGCTTCAGGTGAAATCGTTTATTGATACCGTCATCTGGAGACTCGGTGACGGCCTGGCTGGACTCACTCTGCTGCTATTTGCTACGACCTTGCGCTTCACTCCCAGACAGATCAGTTGGGTGAATCTTATCCTGCTCGTCGTCTGGCTCGGCACCGCCTTCGTGGCGAAGCAGCAGTACGTCGCAACGTTGAGGGACAACATCCGGCGTGTCCGAATCCAACCGGAGCGGGTCTCGGTCCCAGTCCTGGATCAATTCACCACCAGCGTCTTTGCTGAGAAATTGAGTTCTCCCGACCAGAACGAGATTCTCTACGCGCTGGCTCTTTTCGAAATGGGCCAGCAGCTGCGGGCACATTCCGCCGTCCGGAATCTGCTGGAACATCCGTCGCCGCACATACGCAAGAAGGCCATTTCGATTCTGAGCGGAGCAGCCGATCAATCGGTGCGGCCGCAGATGATGACCTTGCTTCACGATGATCATCTCGAGGTTCGGACCGAAGCATTGCTGTATCTGACCCGGCACGATCACATCGACCCGCTGGCGAATATCGACCGCCTGGGCGATTTCGCCGATTTCTCGGTCCGTTCGGCAACCGTAGCGTTTTTAGCCAGGCCAGGCGAATCGCAGAATATTGAGGCCGCTCGTTTGATTCTCGATGGCATGGTCCGTGAGAACGG
>QHXC01000263.1:2166-8718 GCA_003222815.1 Acidobacteriota bacterium
CACTTCCCGATCACTTCGAAAACCAGCTCGAGGCGCTGATGAAAGACACGGATCCGGACGTCGTGCGGGACGCCCTGCGTACTGCGGGAGCACTCCGAAAACGCCGTTTCGTTCCCGCGATGATCCAACAACTGGGCAACGACAAATTAACGGCCGACGCCGCCGGCGCGCTTGCATTTTTTGAAGACGCCGTCGTCGGCACGCTAAGAGATCACCTCAACGATCCGAACGAGCCCATTGAGATCCGGCAGCAAATACCGCAGGTATTGCTCCGGATCGGTACGGAGCCAGCAGGCCGGGTGCTTGCTGAAAATCTCTTGCAGGCGGACACGATTCTGCGGTTTCGTATCATCTCGGCCTTGAACAAGCTTCATGACGTTCGAAGGAATCTCGCACTCGACAAGCCGCTTGTCGAAACCGTCATGACTGCGGAACTCATGGGGCATTACCGTTCCTACCAAATTCTCGGAACAATGGGCGGCGTGGCGGACGACGTACTGCAACGAGCCATGAATGACGAACTGGAAAGGATATTTCGACTGATGAAGCTGCTGTTCCCCTCACTCGACTTGCAGAACGCGTACCTGGGAATCCAATCCTCCGATCCAGTCACTCATGCCAATGCGCTGGAGTTTCTCGACAATACCTTGAATCCCCAGTTGCGGCCGCTGCTTGTGCCACTCATTGACAGTGAGGTCAGTGTCGAGGAACGAATTCGGTTGGCCGATCGATTCCTGGGATTCAGCGTGAAGGCCTAAAGCAAGGCTACGACCCCGCGCCCATTCGCGTTGTTGGCGTACTTCGCGGCTCTTTTTCCGACCCGCCGTAGAGGCCTTTCCTCCGCATCTCCAGCAGCGTCAGGATTATCGCGGGGAAATGACTGATGAACCACAAAGGCGCAAACCAGCCCGTCGCACGCAGCCGCCGCGCAAAGAAGTAATAGCTGATCGCCATCAAAGAATAGCTGACAGCGGAAAAGGCGAGAATGCTGGCGCCGGTGAAGTTGTCGATGCGTTCGGTCAAACCGAACGCGAGTCCAGCGACCGCAATAAGCGTCGCCGCACCACTTCCAATTACAAAACTTGCCCCGCGGCCGCTGTAATGTTGCTCGGGATCCGTATCCGAGGACCACGAGGTGACATTCGCATCCCGCCACACCCAACGGGAGCCGTCGCCTTCGAACACTCGCAGACCGTCAACCTGATACCCCCAGATATTCCATCCTGCTTCATTCAGAATGCCCGGCATCCGGTTGATCCGGTTCACCACGTCGAACGCTTCGCGATTGACAAGCAGGAAGGACGATTCCGCGTCGAGCAGCTTCCGCCTGTTTCGCCGGGAGTCCGCGACCCGCATCATCTGTAGAAGTTGCTCCATCGAAGGAGCAACTAACCGTTCGAGAAGTGAACGGCACCGAATGCCAGGTCTCATCGTAAACGCCGAAATCTCGTTGGAGCCGGCAAATTCCAGCGCGGTCTCGATAGCAAACCGGTCGAGCGTGATATCCGAACCCAGGATGACCAGCCACCGGCCTCGAGCAGTCAATTGCGCTTGCTCAAGAGCGCGCGTGCGATCGTGTTGCGAAGCGATCGGAAAAGGCGTCGCGATCACCCGGACGGGAATGTGAGATCGCCCGCTCCGGAATTCCTTCGCCACTCGCGCAAAATGCTGCTGTTCCTCCGAATGAATCAGAAACAGCTCAATGAACGGATAAGACTGGCCCAAAATGGACCGGATCGTACCCTCGAGCTTCGCAACATTGCCATGCATCGGCACAAAAACCGAGATCACGCCGTAGGTGCCGGACGCTCGCCGCGCCGTGAACCGGCTGCGTCCCGAAAACGCAAACCAACTTTCGAGGAAAACCAGAAGGGTGGCAAGCGCCGAGAGCCAGCAAACGAATAAAAAGACAAATTGGAGGAAAGGCACCATATCTCTTTCTAAAACTGAAAGCGGGGGGCTGTCAACCTAGATCATTGCGAATTTCGAATTGCGAATTTTATTTACTCGCAACTTCGCAATTCGAAATTCGCAATTTCGAAAATTGTTTATCGGTAGTAATTCTTCAGCCGCTGATACAGTTCGCCGGTAGCCCTGCAATCGGCAAGGCAGTAATGCGCTATTTCATCGAGCCGGCCCTGTCTGAAGTAGTCTCCCACTTTGCTTCCGTTGATGCCATTCTTGGGGGAATTCACGCCGAAGATTTCACAAAAAAACTCGAGGGTCCCTTTGCGGTACCGGTCAAAGTTCGTGAGGACCTCGCGAACATCAAAGTGCCGTTCCGTGCTGAATCGCCGGGTGTCGAGGACCAGATCGCGGGGAATCGGCACGCCCGTGATCGCGCTTCGGATGTTGATGTACGGGAAATCGAAGGATTTTCCATTGAAGGTCACAAACCGCTGCGGCCGGATCTGGCCGATGTCCGACCAGAAATTGGCGAGCAACTCTCGCTCATCGGCCTGGCAATACAGACGGGACCGGTCCAATTCGAGCCAGTGAACACCAATACAGATGATCCGGCCGGTACACGGGTCCAGGCCCAGGCTTTCAAGGATCTTTTGGCGATCTTCGTCGCTAGCCACGTCAAGCAGGATCTCTCGTGCTCTCGAGGGAATCAGTTCAGGGTCCTGCCCAACCGTCTCAATGTCCACCACAAGTGTTGCCGGTTGCCCCATGTCTTGTCTCCTGAAACGATCGTATTCACGTCCCGGACAAGTCAGGGGCAGCTTAGGATTCGCTCAAGAATAACTGTTCAGAACGGCCCGGTATCGTTGATGGCTGAAGGCAGGTTCGGTGAATCTACGCTTGACAGCCCAGACCGAGGGTGTAGCATTAGAGCACAAGTCTAAGCATTGGTAAGACTTGTTTCTCTCACCTCCATCGGATTCATCGAAGGTGAATAAAAAATCATCTCAGAATCCACTCGGTCTTTTGGTTTGCCAATACGCCGCAGACATGCCGGTACTAAGTCTCTTCAATCCCTTAGGAGTTCACAATGCGCACAATGAGAAAAGCTAGAGCGTTGGATTCCCGAGTACTCATCTTAAATTTTCCTCAAAGAGGAGGGTCTGAGGATGTTTTCTAATTTGAAATCTACAATGCTCGCCGCGTTCGCAATAATTGCGCTCGTTGGTTTGGCGCCACGGATTTTGGGGCAAGCCATCGATGGCAATCTAACCGGAACAATTGTTGATGCGAGCGGAGCCACAGTGCCCAATGCGGCAGTCGAAATCACGAATACGGCCACTGGCATCAAGACTACAACGAAGACTGGCGTGGACGGCCTTTACCGGTTTAACAACATTCCCGTCGGTAATTACGACGTCGCCGTCATGGCAAGCGGATTCGGCATGAGCGTTCTGAAAAATGTCGCAGTCGAACTTAATAAGACCGCTACAGCGAACGTTACGATGCAGGTGCAGGGCGTGAGTCAAGAAATTGCCGTTGTCGAAGCGCCGAGCACGATCGACACGACGACGTCCCAATTGCAGTCCGCGTTCAAGTCCGATCAGATTGTGCAACTGCCGCTCATCGAGACCACCTCTGGCGGCAACCTGATGTTGGGAGCGCTCAACTTGGCATTGCTTAGCGCCGGCGTTGCGAGCAACGGTGGTATCGGGCAAGGCACCGGACCTTCGGTGGGCGGCCAACGTCCGATGAACAACAATTTTATGATCGAGGGTGTGGACAACAACGACAAGACTGTCACCGGTCCGCTGGTGTACGTGCCTACAGATGCCACACAGGAATTTTCGATTCTCCAGAATCAGTACAACTCCGAGTTCGGACATTCGACAGGCGGTCAGTTCAACACGATCGTAAAGAGTGGGACAAACCAGATACATGGCTCGGCTTACGAATACTTCCAGAACCGGAGGCTGAATTCGCTCGACCAGTCATTCAAACGGCAAGGTACTCTTGAAAAGCCCCGGTTCGACCAGAACCGCTTCGGCGGCAGCGTCGGTTTCCCAATCGTAAAGAATAAATGGTTCGGGTTCGGCGATTTTGAATATGCGCCGCTCGGGCAGGCCTCCACAACATTTTCTCCGGTCAGAGCGCCAACGGCGCAAGGGTACGCGTTGCTTGATGCGATGCCCGCTTTAAATGCGACTGGCACGTCAGGCGTCTCGAAAACCAATCTTGGCGTGCTGAAGCAGTTTGTTCCGCCGGCTCCAGTTCAAGACTCCACGACGCCCGTGAATGGCGTGGCGATTCCAATTGGCATCCTGCCGATCACCGGTCCCAATTACACCAATCAGGCGACCTGGGTTGGAAGCAGTGACTACAATTTTAATGACCAGAACCAGTTGCGTGCCCGGTTAATTCACAACAAGCTGGATTCGCTGGATACCGGCGCGAACTTGCCGGCCTTCTGGACGACGCTGCCGCAGCGATACTGGCTAGCGACCGGCGCTTTGTACCACACGTATTCGCCCACGCTGACCAGTGAAACACGACTCGGTTACAATCGATTCACGCAGTCGATACTCGATCCCGGCATCCAATTTCCCGGTCTCGACCGATTCCCCAACATCACACCTGAACAAGATCTGGGAGTAAACATCGGGCCAGATCCGAATGCGCCTCAATCGAGAGTGCAGAACCTTTACCAGATCGTCCACAACTTCAGTTGGAACCGCGGGAGGCACAATGTCAAATTCGGCTTCGATGGCCGCAACTCTATTTCGCCTTCGCATTTCATCCAGCGTGAACGCGGGGACTATCTGTATGTGAATCTCGCGTCGTACCTGCATGACGTCGTTCCCGAGAATCTGGCGGAACGCAATTTGGGTTCAACCGATTATTACGGCAACCAATGGGCGACGTACTTATATGGACAGGACGATTGGCATCTGACCCCCAATCTAACCATGAACCTGGGACTCCGGTGGGAGCGGACGACCGTTCCGCTGGGAATGAAGCTGCAGAGGTTGAACGCGATTGCCAGCGTCCCGGGTCTGATCGACTTCCGGGAGCCAAAAACGTATAACAAGGGCTTCGCACCGCGTATCGGTCTCGCCTATTCTCCGGGAAACAAGGGCACAACTTCGATCCGCGCTGGCTTTGGGATGGCCTATGACGTGATCTTCGACAACGTCGGCAGCACTGCCTATCCGCCGCAGCTCAGCGCGACAGTTGATGCCGAGAATTTCCCGACCATCTTTACCGCACCTTTTCTCTCAAAGGGCGGCATAGCACCGGGTAAAATAGCCACCGGCACAAATCTCAGTCAGGCGGATGCGCGCGCTGCAACCTCCAGCTTCATTCCGGATCAGGTTTTGCCGTACTCCATTCAGTGGACACTCGGTGTGCAGCAACAGATGCATAATGACTACACGGTTGAAGTGCGGTATGTCGGCACACGCGGAGTGCACTTGCTGGTCCAAAATCAGATGTTCCGGTTTGCACCAGTACAACCGAATCACAGCCTGCCGACTTACGTCGCGGCGCCGTCCCAAGCGACACTGGATGCTTTGCCATTGACGCTGGCACAGTTGCAGAACAATTTAACTGCTGCTCGCAACCCTGTGCTGGGGCCTTATGGATTTGCCAGTACCATCACGTGGTGGCCGCCGATCGGGAACTCAATGTATCACGGCCTGGCGGCACAGTTGACGCGCCGCTTCTCTCGTGGCTTGCAATTCGTCGGGTCCTACACCTGGAGCCATAACATTGACGACAGCACCGCCACGCACTTTTCGACCTTCCTCACGCCACGGCGCGAACAGGATTTCCTCAACCTGGGGAACGACAAAGCGTCGTCTGCGCTCGATCGCCGCCACCGGTTCACGTTGAGCTGGAGTTATGAGCCTCAATGGTTCAAAAGTGCGTCGAGTTGGGCGATGAAAAACCTGGTCGGCAACTGGCGCTGGGTCGGAACCTACACCTACGAATCTCCAGAATTCGTGACGGTTCAGAGCGGGCAGGATTCCAACCTGAACGGCGACACTGCCGGCGATCGAGTCGTTCTGAATCCAGCTGGGAATCCGAACAAGGGTAGCGGTGTAACTGCTCTTAGGAACAGTGCCGGGCAAACCGTTGCATATCTGGCGAACGACCCTTCGGCTCGTTACATCCGTGCTGGTTTAGGCGTTTTTCCGAATGCCGGCCGCAACACTCTGCCCACACGGCCGATTGATAACTTCGACATGTCCTTTGCGAAGAAGTTCGCAGTGCGTGAAGGGCAGACGCTCGAATTCCGCGGCGATTTTGGCAATATCTTCAATCACCCGCAGTACACGCCGGGTTACGTCAATTCGGTCAGGTTGAACAACAACTATGTTACCACTCGTACTTTCCTGATCCCCGGTAATCCGGACTTCGCGAAATGGGACCAGGTGTTCAACAGTAACGCCCGCAGCGTGCAGTTCGTTTTGCGGTACGTCTTTTAGCGTAATTCGCGGACCTGGACCAACTGGGGACTTATTTCCCTAACGTAGCGGAGCGAGACGACGATGGGGTTCCCGCCTGTGCGCCAGCACTTGGAGTTGGTGACGAAGCGCCGGTGCCGGCGGGCACACCAGAACTGAACCCAACGCTTCCACCACCGCC
>QHXC01000263.1:8862-20270 GCA_003222815.1 Acidobacteriota bacterium
TGAAATTTCAGCATCGCGCTTCTGACTCCAAAGCTCAAGACCGGTCGTAAAGGTTTTCACTTTTTGCGCCCGATAGGGGGAATTGGAAATCTGGTACCCCTTACCGTACACAAGCCCATTGCTCGCGTCTCGAATCTTCCCATCAACAACGACGACTTTCCCATCCGCGAACAGGTAGATCCCGTCTTTAATAATGTCCACCTTGAGATCACCGGTGGCGACTTGCAGAGGTAAATCCTTATTGAAGCCGTTGGCTTCAATAACCATGGATCCCCCGAGAATACGAACAGCGATGTCGTACAGTTCGACTCGGTCAAGAACAACTTGGGAGTTCTCGCCTAGTCGCAAATAGGAACCAGGATTCAACAGAATCTCGACGGCCGCGCCGGGACCGGTTTGAACGATTTTACCTGCGGGGACGCTCGTGGCGGGTTTGACAGTCGCTGTACCCTGCACATAATTGACCAAGCCTGCCTTCGTGGATACCAAGAACTGCGTCGTGGCTAACTGCATCGCCAGCATCAAGATCAAGCTGTTCATAGTCCCCCCCTGGTAAATATCGCAACTGACCGCATTCTACCTCTGGAAAGCGGTGCTTGATTCTTTATTTTGTAGTCGCAGTTTTATGCCCACCGCCCGTCTTGTGATCTTAGCTTGACATGACGTGCGTTGGATGTACGATTGATGCGCAAGTTCAAGTTCTTAGAAGACTTGCCTCACCCCCTTTTGGATTCATAGAGGAGAACGACAGAAGTCATCCCAGAATCCACTCGGTCTTATGGTTCACCAATAATCGTAGCAATCGAACGTATGGAGGAGATCGTATATGACGTTCAGGAAACTTTTTCTTTTGGGTTTGGTATGGGTGCTCTCAAGCACGCCGGCCGTCTTGGCCCAATCCACGACGGGCAGCATCCAGGGCGTGGTTACGGACGAGCAAAAAGCGCTCATTCCGGGCGCCAACGTATCGGTCCGTCATCTTGAGACGAATGCCACGCGCACCACAAACTCAGACGAAGGAGGCCGGTTTCGCGTAATCAACCTGCCTGTCGGAACGTATGAAGTCACGGTTGATCAACCCGGCTTCACCAAATATGTCCGGTCTGGAATCATTCTGGCGCTAAACCAAAACGCCGTAGTCGAAGCGACATTAAAAGTGGCTGGAATTACGGAAGCCGTGACAGTCGTTGAAGCGAATGCGTCGCCACTGAACGTCAACAATGCGGAAATCGGTGTGATGTTCGACCCGAAGCGGATCTCCGAGCTGCCGCTGGCCACGGACCGCGACGTGTTTTCAATCGCTCTTTCGGCGCCGGGCGTCAGCCAGCTCGGTAGCGGACAGGCGGTTTTTGCTTCGGGCCCAGACTCCGGTAAGGATAGCTATTCCGTGAACGGCATGCGGGTCCGATCCAATAATTTCATGGTCGATGGTCAGGACAGCAACGATCCCAGCGTCACCGGCCGGCAGCAACCGATCAACAATCCGGATATCGTTCAGGAAATTCGCCTTATTACCAATCAGTTTGCGGCCGAGTACGGCCGCGCGGCCGGTTCGGTGATGAACGTGATTACCAAAAGTGGAACGAACACCTTTCATGGAAGCGCCTTCGAGTTCCACAATGACAATGCGCTGAATGCTCGAAGCAATCTGGACAAAAAAGCCAGAGATACGTCTCCCTGGAGAATCGAAAACCAATTTGGCGGAACAGGCGGAGGCCCAATCATCAAAGACCGGACGTTCTTCTTTGCGTCATTTCAGCGATGGACCGACCGGCGCCTGGGTTCGGGAAGCACCATTAACGGCGTTCCGACGGAGCAGGGCCGCCAAATTTTGCAGCAGGCTGCGGGAAGCCGCCCGCAGGTGGCGGGTTTGCTAAAGTTTCTTCCGGCCGCTCAGACACCACTCGTCGGCAGGTTTGCAAACTTTACGCTGGGCGGACAAACCTACAGTGTACCGTTGGGGGCGTTTACGGGATCAGCCACACGCCAGGATAATAACAATCAATGGTCTACACGCATCGATCAGCAATTGAACCAGAGGCACACCTTGAGCGGCCGTTACCTCTTCACCGATGATACGGACGCCGGAGGTGGACAGGTGACTCCTCCGCGCTTGACCACGCTTGTGCCAGCGCGCCAACAGGCCGCCAATGTTTGGCTCACCAGCGCCCTCTCAAACCGCAGTGTTAATGAATTGCGCGCAGCCTACCAGCGGCTTGCAACCACTACCACTGCCCAGGACACGAGTTCGCAGGAAATACCATCCATTGAAATCTCGGACCTTGGCCTGACAGGATTCAACGCAGGCACGTCTCGAACTGGGATCGGACTCGCCGTCAACCTCCCTCAGTACCGGTTCAACAACACGTACCAACTCCAGGATAATTTTTCCTATATCGTCGGCCGTCACTCTCTGAAAGTGGGGGCCGACCTCCGGCAGATCCGAGTGAAGAGCTTTTTCGTCCCCACGACGCGCGGGCGGCTGGCGTATTCGACTCTTCAGCGATTTGTAGACGATGTGGCCGACTTGGCTGCGACGATAAACAGGCCATTGCCCGGCGGGGAATCCATCGTGTACTACGACTGGACCGACGCTTACTTCTTTGGGCAGGATGAATGGAAGGTCTTGGACAATTTCACTCTGTCCTATGGACTGCGTTACGAAGCTCCAGGAAACTCGATTGCCAGCCTTGTTGCGCTGAACAAACGGGTCGTCCAGGCCGCCGGAGGCGATCAACGATACGCATTCACTCCTGTGCCCAAACGCGATACGAATAATTTCCAGCCGCGGTTTGGTTTCAATTGGAATCCGCGGACTCGAACGGATGGACTGATCGGAAGGTTCACCGGTGGCAACAAGTTCGTGCTGCGTGGAGGTTATTCCCGGACGAACGATTACGGGTTCATCAATATCAATTTGAACATCGCCAGCGCGTTTCCGTTTATTGCCAGCCTCGCTCTGCCCGTCACGCCGCAGCCCGGAGGAGGCCTTGGAGCGAACAATGCGTACACCTCATTGGCGACGGTGCAGCCTTCAGGCGATCCTTTGATGATCACGCGGACGGTCGTCGGCGGTGATTTCCGTTCCCCTTCGGCGGACCAGTACAGCCTGGAGGTGCAGCGTGAGCTGACAGCAAACCTGGTTTTACGCGTAGCCTATGTCGGCACCAAGGGAACATCCTTGTTCCAGACTCTTGACGGCAATCCACGGCTGCCCTTCTCCTTGACCCAACGTCTCGATCCCACTCGGGGAATCATCCGGTTGCGTGCCAACGCCGCGTCGTCGATCTACCACTCGTTGCAGATCAGCGGCGACAAGAGACTGAGCAACGCCTTCAGCGCGGGCATCCATTACACGTGGAGCGCGTTTATCGACACGGCATCTGAAATTTTCAACCCCTCCAGCGGCGAGGTTGCGGTTTCCCAGGACTCCTTCAACCGCAACGCGGATCGAGGACGCTCCTCCTATGACCGGCCACATCGCTTGACGGGGAACTTTGTGTACGAACTGCCGTTCCTCCGGAATCAACAAGGAGCGTTTGCGCATTTGTTAGGGGGCTGGCAAGTGAATTCCTCGTTCACCTTCCAAAGTGGCGCTCCCTTCACGGTGCTCAACGGTTCCGAGCATGAATATCGAGGAACTGCTGAAGGCCGGTGGAAGCTCGCTGTATTCGGTGTTACCCTCATCGGGCGTCCGTGTAGGTAACGTCGGCCGCAATACACTTCGGGCCGATGGCATCGGTAACGTGGACCTCGGATTCATCAAGAACACCAGGGTGCGGGAAGGCCAGAATATTCAGTTCAGGGCTGAGATGTATAACGCGACGAACACCCGCAATTTCGGTATTCCCGAAGGCCGCGTCAACTCTCCCAATTTCCTCAATCAGTGGGGAACGGACGGCGGAAACCGCCGGGTCGTCGTCGCGCTGCGCTACGTGTTCTAAGCCGCAGATAATTCGCCGCGAATGGCGCGGATCACGCCAATGCATTCGCGTAATTTGGGTCATTTGCGGCGAATTACAACGGTTCACTGAACGTGAATACTCCCCACGAATCGGGGATCGATAGGTTTTCCGACCAGCGGCTTTAATTCATCCTTTAGATCTTTCAACCAACGCTCAGCGAAGGGGCGGAGTGGCTCCTGAACGTCCACGGCCGGCAGTTTGAAACCATTTGCCAGAAACGATTCCAATTCGGCTGCCTTGATGGGAACCGGCTCGAATCTGCCGCTGATCGCAAACTGGACAGTGGCGGTGTTGAATGTTTTGCGCAGAGAATCCCGAATCACCGAAAACGCGCCGACAAAGATTTCAACCATCCGAGCCAATTCCTCCAGCCGGGCACGCGCTCTTTCCACATCGGCTAAAGACTGAAAATTTCGATACTGGCCTTCTTCAATCAGCAGGGGCTTGAAGCGGCGGAGCGCCTCCACAAATTCGCGATCCGGCTCATCCAGCGTCGATACCTGGAACCCACGAATCCGGGCGAGGCCATTCGCTTCTTCGCGTAACCGCGCCACCTGGTCAAATCCCATCCTAAAGATCGTTTGAATGTAGGTCTGGCGAAGCGCACCCGGCGCGAGCTCGGCGCGGCCGCCGCTCAAACGCTCGAGGCCAATCGTGAGGAAATCCCGCATTTCTTCCAGCGCCGGACGCACGTTCTCGAGTTCTCCGAGATTGACCAGATTTGCCGATAAGATCCGATTGCCCAGAGCCGTTAATTCCTGCGCAAAACGGTCGGATTCGATGGGATCGGTGATTTGCTCAAAGGCTTTCATCAGGAAACTGCCGCCCATTAGGGAATCGGCAAATATCGCAGGCAAGTTCCCCGGATTCTCTTCCCCCGGGATTTCCTCGGTTTGGGGCTCACGGTCTCGAACGGCAGGGGACTGGTCCGCGGCCGGCGTCGCATAAATGGAGAGCGCGTCATAATAGTCGACGAAGCCGTGCATTTCGAGGCGGCGAGTCTTGTTCTCGTATGCAACTTCTTCCAGCTCCGTTCGCGTGGTGTAGCGCACTTTCGTGAGGGTCTGAGATCCGAGCGAAGGATTGTATTTGAAAAGGGCGTCCAGTATGAGCATACCGACCGAAGTGGGATCATCTTCTTCGATCGGCTCAACGGCGAAACGGTTGTCCGGCGTGAAGATCAGTTGCGTTCCCGTGGGCGGATCGTCTCTTTCAACCTCGTAAACTTTGATGAGATCCTTCAGAAACAAGGCCGTCACGTTGTCGTCGACTCCCGAAATGGCCTTCATGGTTTCTTCCGGACCGGATTGGATGAAGGCAGCTATCCATTCCATGAACGGTTTTCGGATGAACGTATCCTTGCGCCAGCAGTCCAGGTCGATAAAACCGCGGACATGCTTGCCGGAAACGAGCGGCAACAAATCGAGACTATCCGCCAATCCCACATGTTTGATCGTGAAAAACACCTCCTCAAACGACGCGTTCCTCACGACGTGAGCCGCATCCGGCCTCGTCAAGAACTCTTCCAACTGCGACCGGTTCTCGACTCGCAGCGCGGAACCTATCAGCGGGCTCAGTATTTCGTCAGACATACGGGAGATTTCGGATTGCGGATTTCGGATTTAAAGACATGCTAAAGATTAGCATTGGATCCCAAATCCGAAATCCGAAATCCGCAATCCGAAATAGAATGTCTCATGTTCCTTGAAGGCCACATTGTTGAGTTCCTGGATCCGGAACAACTACGCATCGCCTACGTGCGCAAACATGAGCGCGATCGCCTGCATCTGGTCGACCCGCGGGGCCGCAATCTCAGCGTCAGTGGCGATCGGGTCGTCATTGTTCATGGGACGGCATCTGAAAACGAATTCCCTGCCCTTGCCAGGCAAATTTCCGAAGTGGTGGCGGTAAGACAGGCGGAAGTGGACGTCGAACTACTCTGGGAATCCCTCGGCGGAAAACAGCGCGAGATGGAAGCCCGCGAGTTGGCGGAAATGTTTTTTGCTGAACCTAGCACTGAGGCGGCATCGGCAATATTCCGCGCGCTTTCGGAGGATACGCTCTTCTTCAAGCGCAAGGGCTCGCAATTTCTCCCCAAAACGCAGGAACAAGTCTCCACCGAGCGGACTCGCCGGCAGCGGCAGCGCGAGCGGGAAGAATTTCGTGAACGCACCGCGAATCTGATCATGCAACTCGTGAATCGGAAGAACGTCTCCATTGCGCCCGAAACAGAGCCAATCCTGGATCGCATGCAAAACTGGCTCAAATACCGGACCGGCGACGAGGTCGGCACGATCCTGGAAGAAGTGGCGGGCGTGGCAAGGGCTCGGGAAGCGGCGTACGGCATCCTGCTCGCCACCGGCCGCGTCGATGCGTCCGTGGATCGGTTTCTGGTGTTGGCCGGGATTGATCCGGAGTTTCCACAACTGTTCTTGGAAGCGGCAGAGCAGCTTGTGCCCGGCATTCGGCCAGGCCGCGTCGATTACCAGGATGCCCCCGCTTTTACGATCGACGATGAAGACACGCGTGAGGTCGATGATGCGCTGACAGTGATGCGGTCCGGAAGCGAGATCATCGTCGGCATCCATATCGCCGACGTTTCGGCTTTTGTCGAGAAAGGCGATCTGCTCGACACCGAGGCAGCGCGGCGAAGCTCGTCGATCTACCTCCCTACTGTCACCGTTCGAATGTTTCCGGAAAGGCTATCGACGGATCTGGTGAACCTGTCCGCTGGTGTCCCGCGTCCGGCTTTTACGGTTGAGGTCCGGTTCGATGAGCAAGGCAACCGGCTCGGCTATCGTATCGCACTGTCCACGATAAGGGTCGAAAGGCGGCTCTCCTACGCTCAGGCCGACGAAGCTATCGAGGCTGGTGATTCTTCCCTGCAGGCCTTGCATGGCCTTGCGAAGCAACTGCATGCCGTGCGTGCCGAACGCGGAGCGATTACGTTTCGCAGACCGGAACTCAAAATCCGGGTCGATGGTGGGGAGATCCATATCAAGAAAATTGACTCCAACACCCCCTCGCGACTCCTCGTCAGTGAAATGATGATTCTCGCCAATGGATTGGCCGCCGACTTCGCATCCATCAACAGCATCCCGGTCATCTATAGGACTCAGGAACCGAGGGAAGCCTTGACTCTGGAGGAGACTCCGGCCATTGAGGCGTTGACCTTTGAAAGAATCCGAAAGACCTTCAAGCGATCGCGGCTCTCACTCACACCGGGCTCGCATTCCGGACTTGGCTTGAGCGCGTACACCCAGGCATCGTCACCGATCCGCCGGTATGCGGATCTGGTCACTCAGCGCCAGTTCACGGCCATATTGAGAGGCGCCCCAGCCCCGCATGTTCGAGAAGAGCTACTTCAGATTCTCGTCACGGCCGAAACGGCGGAGCAGGAGATTCGGGCGATCGAGGATCGGTCGACCAATTACTGGTTGTTGGAATATTTGTCACGATACAAGAAAGATCAGCCCCTTTCGGCCATTGCTCTGGACCCCAAGGGCAACGTCGAGTTGGAAGATTACTATTTGCGAGCAAAAATCGTGGGTCCAAACAAGGTCCGGCCAGGCGACAAGGTGGAGGTTCAGATTGAGAGCATCGACCCGGTGAAGGGTGAAGTGCGTTTCCGGATGGCGTAGGAATTTGAGCCGCGGATTTCTCGGCTTATTTAAAGAACGTGAGAAAGCCAAAGAAAAGTGTTCCCAATCCCGAAAGTGCAGACACCTTATCGTTCGCGCTCGCGGATCTTGACTATCGTGTCGACTGCGACGATTTCCTCCTATATGAGCTCGGCCGGTTGATTGAAGAGGACCGCGCATCTTTCGACGACGAAGAATTTCGTCGAGTCATCGATGAGGGAATCCGGGAACATATTGAGACGCCTCTGGAACTTCGCGCTGAGATGGCGCTGCGGCTTCGTCAGATCGATCCTGGAATGGATGACCGAACGCGGCCGGCTGCCGCCCGTGTCTTACACATCATTGAGGACATCGAATTGCCTTTGCGGGATGTGGAACCGGTGCTGCGGAGCTACACCGCTTACCTGTTCCGAAAGCTTGAAGAATGCGTCGAAGAGAAGACCGATCTTGAAGATGAGGCCCGAAATTGGATTGAACGGTGGCGGCGAGGCGAAGTTCTTCGCGAAGAAATGAGCATGCGGCTGAAGCGGATCGGGCAGCCGGCCGTTGGGCCTGTTGCCGATCTCTTATTCGATTCCCTGGACGACCGCATGACTGCGGAAACCGCCTTGGCTATTCTCGGGTCTACGCGATCTTCAGTGAGTGCACGAGTCCTCGCCCATGCGATTTCCGAGCCTATGCTGGAAGAAGACCTCGAAATGACCGCTTATGCATTCCTGCGGGCCATGTGGCCCCTCCCGCGTCACTACATCTTCTATTTCTTGAAACTGCACACCCACGAAGACATCCCATTTCGCTGGTTCCAGCTCTTGATGGACTCGGAGGAGCCTGCCGCCGCCGATCGCATCCTGGAAGAGGTTGTGGTCCACGCCGAAAACCCAGATTTTCGTGAGGATCTCCTCGCCCTGGTCGAACTCCTCCGGCAGAGCCGCGATCCGAATCTGGAAGAAAAGATGATGGAGATGGTCAACAGTCCGAAAACGTCGCGCCCCGCTCGTGAGATCATCGAGGAGTTTCTAAAAAAGTCGATGCGCCCCGTGGTCCGAACCGACGCCGTGGCCAATCCCTGGGAAAACCTGGGCCGGCTTCGAGCGGCAAACAAGAAATACCGCGCAGCCGCCAAACTCTTCGATTCGGGCCGTAAAGCGGAATCGCTCCGCAAACTCAACGAACTCTTAGAAGAAGAACCTCGCTATCCGTTTGCAGTCATGCTGAAAGGGCTGATCTGAAGAGTGTCGCAGTCCCGTCCACGAGGTTAGCGTCTTCGAGGACCTCAAAAACGCTATCCAGCTTCGTGATCCGCAAAAGCTTCCGAATCCTGGCGGTCGGTCGCCGCAGCTTCATTTCTCCTCGTCGATCGTGAAGCATCGTATAGATCAAACACAACTGTCCCAATCCCGAGTTGTCCACGTAGGACACATTAGCAAGATCGATAATGAAATTCAGGTCTCCTTGTTCCATGAGCTTGCGCACGAGGTGCCGGAGGTTCGGTTCGAATATCGATAACCGCCCGCACAGTTCCAGCATGACCACATCATCCAATCGACGAATTTCTATGGAGAGACTCATCTTGAAACTCCTATTCGACGGTTATTGCACCGCAGAGTCCAAATTGGTTTTGAACGTAACTGCTTGAAAGATCGATGTGGCTTCGGAGAAACGACTATCCAGGCGGATAGAGAACCGACAGAAATGTTAGCCACGCCACGAAAATGGGGGACGAGGGCTCTGTCCCCTCGTCCCCATTTTTGGGTTACAGGCGCAACGCCATTGGCCTCACGATGTCAAAAATCGCTACAGGATTTGAAATAGGAGCAATTGGGGCACTTGAGCTTACATTTCTCTTCATCAAGCTGCGCTCCACAGTTTGGGCAGGTGCGTTCGAGTTTTTCGAGATCGACAGGATTACAAGTGCCGGCCGTCATGCGGTTTGTCATCCTGTTGTTCGTTGCCGAAGTATTCGGCAAGGTGGCTGAGAATGGTAGCCGCGTCGGCAGGCCGGCCTTCAAAGGTTGTAATGCAGCGAGAGCGGCGCCAGCCGTTGCCGCGTTTAATGCCGACGATGATGTACTCGTCAAAGAACCCGCTGTCCTTCAGAAACCGCAGCGCCGACTCGGGCGTGAATTCATTGGATCGAAACTCGCAGACACTGATCAAATCCCGGAGCCGCTCCGTTTGCTCAGGTTCTGCCAACTCGACGAAGGGATCCAGTCCGTGAATTTCACACGTCACGGGCGGTTCGCCATTCTGCGATAGCGCCTCCAGCTGCGCTCTTACAAATTCACCCAGAGCACAATCTTCGAAACCTTCGATCACCGGTCCGGTCCGCAGGAACGAAAGATAGAAGACTCCGCGGCGGGGAACAATCCGCCCGGTTTCGTCCACTTCGCCAAGCAACGCGGCCTCTTCCACTGACGGACAGCACAACGACAGAGGACGGATGGTTGACCGGCGTGTTGAAACCTGCGCATTGAAAGCGCTATTTCGGATGCGAAATCGTAGCTCGACCATCTGTGCCTCCTCGACGTTTTGGACCACACCCTAATTGTGTTCTTTATCAGGCCTATCGCGGACAGATGTGGTCCCAATCGCGGGAAATTCCCATTCTTATTCGCCGAGGTAGCCGGTCTTGGCGCGGACCTTCAACTTCCCGCCGGGAACTTCCACGCGGATGCGATGAAAGCCAGAGCGTTTCGGTACATAATAACCGAGGTAGTACTGCTGGGCGAGCTCGGCGCGGACCTGATCCAGAACTGGTGAGATGTTCGCCTGCTTGGCGACATACAGGGTTCGGCCGCCACTGGTATTGGACAACGATTCGACGGTGTGCGTGTCTACCAGCACGGGCGAGCCGATCGCTACAAAGTAGAGCAGAACGGAGGAAGCCTGGGCTTCATCCACAACGCGGTTATAACCGGCATTGCTGCCGTTGTCGTTTCCATCGGTGAAGACAATTAGAGCTTTCCGCGGCCGGTCCGATAGTTCCACCTTCTGCAACGAATACAGCAGCGCATCATACAAAACGGATGTTCCGTACGCGCGCATGCTCGCCATGCTGGCGTCGAGATGTTTCAGCGGCTGGGAGGAGTTGTGAATCAGTCTCAGGTTCGTTCCGAACGAAACAACGAACAAGTCGTCTCTCTTTGGCAGCGTACGTGTGAAATCATGGATGGCTCTTTTCATGAACGGAAGGATATCGACCATGCTGCCGCTGCTGTCCATCAGGATACCGATCGAGGAGTCCACTTGATCCTGTTTCTCAAAAATCTGGATATCCTGCGGCTGATCGTCGTCGTACACGCGAAAATCGTCTCGCGTCAGATTGGTGACAAAGTCCCCATGTTCATCCTTGACTGTGGCGAAGACGTTTACGAGATTGACATCGATTTTGAGCGTCTGTTGAGCGAGATACAACGACCCAAAGGCACAAAGAAACGCCGCGATAAGCATGAGTTTGAGGTGCCTGGTTTTTAGCCGCGAATTGCGCATCTTCATCCCCCCTCGCGGACCTCACGGTATAGACGATAAATGTTCGGATTGGTGGGAAGGATTCTCGACCCCTTCGCCAAGACCCGTATCGCGTCGCGTTTTCGGCCGGCGTCTTTGTAAAGAGTTCCGAGTTTGACGTAGATGTCGGCATCACGATCCAACGCGTATTTAATCATGAACTCGTATTCGCGGATCGCATTCTCTGTATCTTTGCGTTGCTCAAAGACTCGGGCCATGCGGTAGTGAGCCCAGTAGACATAGGGATCAATGTGGAGAGCGGTCTCAAGCGCCTGAACTGCCTCGTCCAGGTGTT
>QHXC01000263.1:20294-25872 GCA_003222815.1 Acidobacteriota bacterium
TTCGGCGAGTTTGCGAAGCGGCAAGGGCCGCCCTGCCTCGGCCTGAACAGAAAGCTCGAAGTGTTGTTTGGCCTGATTGGTATCGCCCAGTGTCTCGTATAGAACGCCCCACAGTTCCTCCTTTTCGCCGGCGAGCGAACTTCCCGGCTTGACCAGGGGGTCCGCCTCCTTCAGCGATTCTTCGGCATGTTGCAGGTTGCCCGAATCCAGATTCAATCTGGCAATCGCAAGTTGCAGCGAAGCCTCTTCCTTACGCTCGACCTGAGCCAGCAAAGCCATGGCCTGGTTGGCCAGGTTTGACCGGTTAAAAAAGAGGAACGGCCGGATCATGCCGGCATAGGCATTTTCCAAATCGGACACTTCGGCGCCCTGAGGCAGCAGCCCGTCTTTGGCCTCATAGAGAAGATCCACATTCAAGTCTCGCGTATCTGCGAAAAGCTGGCGTGGTGCGTGGAATTCCAGCAGCGGACGGTCATCCGTGTTCCGCCGAGCCGTCGATGCGAACTTGCGCACGGCTACGGTCGACATCACGTAATAAGCGAGCAGTCCCTCGGGGCGGTCCGTATGGAGAAATTCGCGAAAGTCACGCATGATGTTCGCATCCGATCGCACAATGCGCGCGACCCTTCCCATGTCCAGCTTCTGCGGTTGGCGCGTGGCGATCATAATGAGATCGGAGTCGGTGACCCACACGGAAACCTGGGGAAACTTCCGCTGGACCTCGCTGAGGATCATGCGAAGATCTTCCGGATCGAGCTCGTACAACTGAATCCACTGCGCAAAGACACCGTCAGGCTTGAGGACTTCCACGGCCCGGTCGTAGAACTCCGCGGTGAAAAGGCTGGCGACGCCGGCAATCCACGGGTTTGATGGCTCGGAGATGATGACGTCGTACTGCTTGCGCGTCGTATTCATGTGGTTCCGCGCATCGTTGAACGTGAGTCTTACCTTCGGATTCTCATAGCTTTTGCGATTGATATCGGAAAACCAGGAACCGGCGCCGACAACCGCGGGCTCGATTTCCACGCAATCGATTTCCTCGAGCTCTGGGATCGCCGCGGCGGCGCCCACCGTCACGCCTGAACCGTACCCGATGACGAGGGCGGACTTCGGATTGGGATGGTAGAAGCCCGGCAGGAAACCGATCGTCAGTTGGGTGATCATGTCACCGCGATTCGATGCATCGACTTTGCCATTCGTTCTCAGCGCGAGATAGTTTTCACCTTTGCGCACGGAGATGCTCGCGTTATTTCCTTCCTTGAAGTACACAACGTCTGTGTCCTCGTAGTGTTCGTTGACCGTGAGTTCAGGACGCGCTTCGATTTGACGCGAGTAGATGAGCACGCCGCGATCAAGCGTTTCCGGTTTCCAGAAGAAGCCTCCGCGCATCGACACGGTCGCCACAAGGAGAAGAACCAGGGCAACGGCACGAGCGAGGCCCGCACCAGGCATTTCAGTCAACAACAGTAGCGCCATTGCCGAATTAAAAAACAAACCTACTAGAATCGTTCGCTCCGTCCCAATGACTGGCATGAGCACGAATCCAGCCAGCAGCGATCCGAGAATCGCGCCAACGGTGTTCACCGAATAGATGTTGCCGACGCTCCGTCCAAGGATGACGAACTTACTTGAATACAATTGGCTGGCGATGGGAAACGTCGCTCCCATACACAGTGTGGCAAAAATCATCAAAGCCGCAGATACGATGAACTGTATCGTCAGAATGCCCACCTGCATCAGGCCCAGCAACCGAAGAGTCGCCGTGGGTTTTCGCCGCCCGACAATGGAGCTGCCCAGGGCAATCCCGACTAGAAAAGTGATCAGCATGATCGAAAACGCATAGGTCGAGCTGCCGATCATGGCCGACAGCGCCCGCGTCCACGAGACTTCGTACATCATCGATACGAAACCCGATACGCCGAGCGTCAGCAAAACCAGTTTGCCCGCAGCCGGCGTGGCCAAAGGCGGCGCGGGGACCTCTTCAATAATTACCACCGGATCGGTTTCTCCACCTCGGCCTTCTGCTCGACCCGACAACCAAATGGCAAATAATCCAATAGCCACGTTGATAGCCGCGATGATCAACGTCGTTCGAGTATTCCCAAGGCCCGGAATGAATACCAGAGCCGCGGCGAGCGTGCCCGCCGCGGCTCCAAACGTGTTCAGCGCGTAAAGCACACCGACTCTCCCTTCGACCTCATTTAAGTTTTCGGTGAAGAAGCGCGTCAGCACGGGCAACGTACCGCCCATCAGAAATGTCGGGGTCAGCAGAATGATGAAGCTCGAACCGAAGCGGACAAAGCCCCCGCCTCCCGGAATCGACGATACGGAAGGCTCAATGGCCCAATAGAACGAATCCAGAGCGCGAAAAATTAAAGGGACCAGAGCGGCGGAAAGCCCGATGCCGATTTCCAGCAGACCATACATCCGCAGCGGATTATCCGTATGGTCGGCTTTCTGTCCCAATTTCCAGCTTCCAAGTGCCAGCCCGGCCATAAAGGCGCCCAGAACCGTCGATATCGCATGCGACGTGTTCCCAAAAACCAGTCCGGTAAGCCGGACCCAAATCACCTCATAGACCAGGCCGGTCGCGCCGGAAAGAAAAAAGATGACGTACAGTATCGATTTCCAGTGGAATTTATCGGCAAACATCGTGGCCGCGATTTTAATTCCGAAATCGCGATTTCGGGGGAGAAAAATCGGTGACGGTCGCGAACCTGAACGGAAACGGCTGGCCCGATAAACCGCATAAAAAAAATGAGGGGTGGGTAGCTTCCATCCTGGAAGCGAATCCCCCACCCCGCAGCCTAAAGAGGGAGGCTGATGATGAAAGTTGTGCCGCTGTCCTGGGTCTGAACGGTGATCGTCCCCTCATGTTGTTCGATCACTTGTCTCGTGATGCACAGTCCAAGACCGGTTCCGTGTTCACCTTTGGTAGTGAAGAATGGCTCAAAAATGAAAGGCAGATGGGCCGCCGCGATCCCTGTTCCGGTATCGGAGATGGCGATCCGCATCCGATTTCCTTCGATTCCCACGCTGATCGAAATAACACGCTTGGCCACGTCCGCCATAGCGTCCACAGCATTCTGTAGTACGTTGACAACGGCCTGGATCATTTGCCAGCGGTCGATTGGCACGGGAGGAAGGCCGGGCTCCACCTGCATCTCAACATCGACGTTTTGGATTCGAAGATAAGGTTTCGTGAAACGGACTGCATCCGAGACCAATTCCCCAACCTCGAATTTCTCTGTCCCGGGGATTCTCTTGCGGCTGAAATCGAGCAGCCACTTTGCCGTTTCTTCGATGCGGCGCGAAGCGCGTTCGATGACCTCGAAGTTGATCCGCAAAGGGTCATCCACGGGGAGGCTTTCCTCGACAAAGCGCAGGTGTCCTTTGATCAGCATCAAGGGGTTTGCGATCTCGTGAGCAAAGCAAGCTGAAAGTTGGCCTATCGTGATTAGCCGCGAAAAGTGCAACAACTCCTCCGCAGTCAAATTGGTTCTTTTTCGGTAGATGAAAAGCCATCAACGTAATGGAGTTTGAATATGAGCGCGTTCCGGCCCGCGTTCTTGCGGTCGGGATCGCCCTCGACAATGCGCTCGATATCAATCCAGGAAAGGATGGCCCTGAGGGCTTCAGGATCGAATTCGGAATTTTCGGGCAATCGCTTTTCCGCGAACCCGGCGGACTTTGCTGCATCAATGGGTACAACCTGCCCGCGCCTCTTCTCACTTGCACTGCGTCGTTGATAATCCTGAACGACAGTGGCGGAAATCTTTGCTAGAAACGCCATGACTGAAAACTCCGTGGTGCCCTTGAACGAGCGAAGAATGCGGCCGTCATGCTGAACCAGCCTTAGGTACACTTCCTGTGCGAGATCCGGCACAATGTCCGCGGCATCCTCCTGAATGCTTCGGTACCGGAGCGCACGCAACAGGTATAAGAAAATCAGACCCTGAAAGCGCTCCTGGAATTTTGTCCAGAGCGTACGGTTCGTTAGTTTTAATCCACACTCGCGCAGCAGATCGGCAGCAGACGGTTCCCCCGGCTGCCGCCATGGAAATCTGCGACCGGTATTGTCCATACTTAGCGACTAAATCCTTGGAGTCTGCTCCGGCCCTCCATAGCCCATGGCGAATTCGGGTCCAGTTCCAAGTATCGCTTCCACTGCGACTCCGCCTCCGCGACGGCGCCTGTGCGTTCATAAAAGATTGCCAGGTTGAACACAGCCGCCGCGGAGGCCGGGTCCAGTTCGAGGGCATGCTGAAATTCTCCAGGTGCCTTCCGGATTCGAGATTAATCGGCACTTTCGAGGTAAGCGACGCCAAGATCGTTGTGGACATCGGCTCTGGCGCCCACCTCCCGCTCTGCGATCTCGAGATAACGGATCGCGCGATCGAAGTCTTTCTGAATCAAGTAGAACTGTCCCATCTGATGAGGGTCCGCCGACAACCTGGTCATCTCACCTGCCAGCAGACCGTAAGCGACTCCGGGTTCATTCGCGCCTCGCGTGCGGACCAGCGGCAGATGTGGCTCGCCGGAGAGGCGAAATTCGAATGGACGTTGCTGCGACAACAGCAGTTGAATCACCTCGCTTGCCGATTTCGGCTCACTCGAACGGTCCAGAACAAGATGAACCGAGATAAAAGTGATCACGAGAGCGGCCGCAACGGCGGCCAACGCGCCCAACCAGCTTTTCACGTTGCTGAATCGCCGCCGTATCTTGTCCTTTACCTTATACCTATCCCATTGGGCACTTATTGCCTCGATGTCTGCAGCCTCTTCGGAATTGACGTGCCGGGCCATCAGTCTCATGAAGAAACCTAACCGGCCGCGGCACTCATCGCACACAATCAAATGAACCTCGCTCGCGGCTTTGATGGGCGGATCCAGCTCGCCTTCGAGGTAGTCGGTCAGTGTCTCCTCCGTCAAGCATTGGCCATGATCCTTTGTTTTTCCACTCACTGCGATTTCCCTCCTACTAGAAGAAGACGCAATCCGGCGCTGAAAACACGCAAGAATTTTAGAAAAATTTTTTTTAGACGTTTTGAATGTTTGAGGCCGAGGTTTACGTCTTCTTTTAGTGAGCTTCAGCAAAAGGCTGGAACTCATGCCAGATCACCAACTAAAAAAACAACCTAAAGAAGGAGCCCACCATGAATCGACGTGAATTTCTCACTGTCCTTAGCGGCGCAACCGCGCTTCCGACCCTCTCCATGATCAGCGTTCAGTCGGCTTTTGCAACCGTGGAAGAAACGTCTCAGACAACCTCCCTGTATGTAAAGGGTCTGGTTATGCTGGATTTTGCGGATCCCGAAGTTCTGCGCCTGGGTTTCCCAAAAGCCCCAGGACACAAGGCCACTCTGTCTATCGTTCCTCAGAATGGATCGCAGCGAATTCTCGCGATCAAAGGTCGTGGCGCCGTCGAGACGCCGGCATCGGCTCCGGGCAGTCCCCGGATCTCGGTTCCTGAGCTGGTTCGGATGAAAGAGTTTTATGGCAACTCGGTCAAGTCCCATGTCGACCAGTGCCCCAGCGTGATTTCTATTCCGTTCGGCGCTATTCGGTCCGTGACGAC
>QHXC01000263.1:25903-26662 GCA_003222815.1 Acidobacteriota bacterium
ATCGGCCGGTACTTTGAAGCTGGATGATGGCAAGATCAATATCCCTCTTGACACCGCTCGCGAACTGCGGGTGGAATATAGACCCGAGAGAGCGGACTCCGGAGATCCATACGCGGACCACTTCAATCACTACTTCGCGTATGTGGAGCGTCCGGCGGCTCTCGACTTCGACGTCGTTCCGAGGAAACTTGGAGCCAGCAGCGCGCCGACTCCGAAAGTGGGACATCACTTTATGATGATAGACAACTACGCGTTCTGCTATGTGGTCGCCGTTCCCTAAATAACATTTTGATGTTGGATAGCAAGGCAGACCATCTCGGATTGGCCAAACCAAGGAGGGCGATCGGATTCGTTATCATTTCGGTCGCCCTCTGCTGTAGTTTCGTGGTTCTTTACCTCTTCGGCAACGACCTCTATACCGGCTATCAAATTCGAACGCTGATTGAAAACGCATACAACAAGCAGCGGCCTGGAGGTGGCCGGCTGTTTGGAACACCTTATTCTGAACTGACGAGCGCGACCGGCCGCCAACTGGATCTCGGCCGGGCGCAAGTCCTGCTTTTGCGCCGCCCCGACTCGGAAGAGCGCCAACGGCTCCAGGGGATGATCTATTTGGCCTCGGGCAATTGGCGAGCCTTCGTCGACAGCGTCAACCAGACGTCACCTCAAATGCGCCGAGACCCTGCGATTCTGAATAATCTCGGTGCCAGTTTTCTCGCGCTTTCCGACATGGATCCAACCTACCTATTGAAAGCACTC
>QHXC01000723.1 GCA_003222815.1 Acidobacteriota bacterium
TTTTTTTCAGCGAACACGAGTGGGATGCGACTCCCGTGCCAGATGCGGTTGTGACCACGGGGGAGATTCCCAGAAGGATTCTCATCAAGGTTGGCCGGTATCCGGAAGTTCGTGTCTGTGCAGGAGTCGCTCTGCGGCAGCCTCCCGGCAGAGGAGTGCTTCGGGAAGGGAAAGATGTCCTGCGGCGAATACTGGTTATTCTTTCTTCAAGCGTCGACGAATATGTCAAGTCACTGCTTCTTCTCAACGACGCGTTTCGAGACAACAATCATTACGAAGTCATTATTCGAAATCATCCGACCATCCCTTTATCTGGGGCACTGAATGTGCTAGGGCCGATCGAATTCGATTTCAAGAATTCTTCCGGCAAATCCGCTGCAGAAGATCTACAACAATGCGATGTCGTCTTCTATTCGTCTTCAAGCGTTGCGCTTGAAGCGTTAGCGCTGGGTATACCAGTTGTGTACCTCGATCTTGGGGATTTCATGGATCCCGATCCGCTGTTCGATTTTTCGGATTTCAAATGGAGTGTGACAAGCGCGGCGGAGGTGATACCTGTCCTTGAGGAAATCAATGGCGTTACAGCATCGGATCTTCAAAAACGCAGGTTGTTAGCACAGGCTTATGCTTTATCGTATGTCCGGCCCGCAGACAGGGCTGGAATGAAAGAATTCCTGGACGTTGTTCTGGCGCGGCTGGGCTGTAGCGAAGCGTACGAGGTTTCATGAAACTCTTGTTTTCTCTCGGGTTCATAACGGCGACGGCCTGCTTTCCGATGACAGCGCGGGCTCAGGACCAAGCTTATGTGTTGGCCGCCAATTTTTCAGCACAGGGTAATGTCATCGAGCTGGACATACCTCCCCGGATAGACGGAACGGTCTTCCTTATTGTTTGGAATACTGAGCATGAACAATATTACAAAAGATTTTTCGCACGCGCCGGCACGCATTGCTATGAGATGCGCGATCTCCCTTCCTGGCAGGGTCATCTAAATGTTGTAGGAATCACTCTGCCGGAAGTATCCGGACGTATCAAGAAGCCAACGTTCTTCGACGAAATCGATATGTTTCTTGAACCGGAGCGGATCACGCTGGGCACGATCAATTTCGTTCCCGCACACACGCTGTTCGGCTGGTCATGGAATACCGTACTGTTGCTCGTCTTTCTGATTTCTGCGGTGTGCTGTGCAACATTCAAAAGGAAACCATTCGTCGTTTCTGTGTTCCTGGGTTTTTTGGTGTCTTGGGGGATGATGGATCTGCGCATTATGTATAACCATGCCGCCGTCCTTTACAAAATGGAGAAAGACCAACAAGGGGCGCTTTCCCTGACGGATGTGAAAGTGTTTGCGGATCGTGCTTCCGAGATCATTGGTCGCGCAACGTGGGGCCTCGGGCCTCTGGACGGCTTCGCGAGCCGGTTTTTGCGATATCGGCTGGCAGAGCACCAGTATGTGCCTGCAGGACCCGGTAGATCGCCGGCTTTTTGGATCACCCAGGATCCGAAAGAGGGCGAAATTCTCTGGCAGCATGCAAACCAGTATCTTGTGAAGAAAAACTAGCCTTGGTTACGCTGTTGCTGTTCTTATCCGTGCTGTTTGGCATGTATGTGGAAACGCTTTCGATCGCAACCCTCATGTTTCTGGGTGTCTCCCTGTTGGCTGCCGGCCTCTGGACGGCGGCCGGGATGGGCGCATTGACAGTCAGCGCAGTTTGTTGGGTCAGGCTGCATTACAGCCCTGTCTGCGTTCAACAGCCAAAGTGGTACGAATGGGCTTTGATGGCCTCTGTTGGTGAGAAGATGGTTTTCGCCGTCTGGCAGCTCACCCGCACGCCGACATATTTTGATGATGCCCTGGCGCACTGGTCAGGCCGGGCCAGATCGCTTTTTGGCGAAGTGAACTGGTCGTTCGACCCCGCGTCGTCCCTCTTCCTGGGCGGAAATATCGGGAATCGCAATTATCCGCTCCAAACCGTCATATGGCGTGCCATCTCCGCAAAATTGAACGGTGAATGGAATGAAATCATTTCGCGGGCGGACGGGCTAATTTTTTTCATCGTTATCGTGGGGACGATCTGGCTGGCCGTCTGGCGGTTTTCAAACCTTCGCTGGGTGGCAGCGGCGGCGGCCTTCGTCGTATCCGCCGTCCCGTTGCACGCGTGGCACGCTGCTGCTGGGTACAGCGATATCGCAGTCGAAGCTTTTGTTGTGGCGGCGTTGGCGGCGCTTTTGAGAGCGGAGTGGTTCGTAGGCGGTGTCATGGCCGCCGGGGCGATATGGAGCAAGAACGACGCCTTGGTATTGTATTTTCCTTCTCTTCTTGTGGCCGCAGGGCTGTTGCAGATGCCCTACAAGACATTTCAACTAAGATGGAGGAACATGGGCCGGTTCTTGTCAGGTTTTGCGACCATCGGACCCTGGTTGATTTTCAATTACATCCATGGTCTGGGAATAACCCCTGGACAGAGTGAGGTCGCCTGGCATCGGGATGCCCCAGGGTTGCTCTGGGCGGCTCTGATGAAAAGTCCCACCAGCAGCACTCTTTGGATATCTATCCTTGCATGTTTGATATTT
>QHXC01000264.1 GCA_003222815.1 Acidobacteriota bacterium
GTAAAGTGGAATTCCGCGTCGACAAGACCGGGATCATCCATGCGCCTGTCGGAAAAATCGAATTCACGAAAGATCAGCTCAGCGAAAACACTCACACACTGATTGACTCCGTGCTGAAGGCGCGTCCGGTTGCCCTGAAAGGCCGATACGTGAAACGCATCACCGTCGCATCGACAATGAGTCCGGGCATCGATCTGGATTTAGTGGCGTTGGATGCAAAGTAACCAGCGGGATTTTGACCAGAGGGAAACATGAAATCGAAGGGTAAGAAAAAAGAGGAACTCGAGAATCTGAAAAAAGACCTGAGTGAAGCAAAGAACATGTTTGTGGCCCGGTTTGAGGGCATGACTGTCGCTCAGGATACGGAACTGCGACAGAAGATCCGCGCGTCGAACAGCAAATATCGAGTGGTGAAGAACACCCTGGCGCGCAAGGCGGCTGAAGGTACGCCTGCCGAAGGCGTGGCGCAGTCCTTCGACGGTTCCACCGGCATTGCATTCAACAGCACAGATCCTGTGGTCCTGGCGAAAGCGCTGACCGCTTACGCGAAAACGAATCCGCTTTTCGTCTTCAAGGCAGGCATCGTTGAAGGCCGCGTCGTTAACGTCGCGGATATCTCAAGCATTGCCGCCATGCCTTCAAAGGAAGAGCTTATTGCGAAGCTACTCTTCCTGATCAACTCGCCGGCGCAGCGAATCGCAGTTGCCCTGAATGGTATTGCTCGAAATTTGGCGGTTGTCATAAAGCAAGCAGTCGAGCAGAAAAAATTTCACGAGTAAGGATTGGCCCGTGGGTTGGATCCTGACCCAAAGTTTTATTCAATAGGAGATAGCAATGTCTAAGGTACAAAGCATTATTGAAGAGATCAAAGGATTGTCGCTGCTCGAAGCTTCCGAGCTTGTGAAAGGTCTGGAAGAGACTTTCGGTGTCAGCGCCGCCGCCGCTAATGTTGCCGTTGCTGGTGCTGCCCCTGCGGCAGGTGGCGCTGCCGCCGCGGCGCCTGCTGAGGAGAAGACGGAGTTCAACGTCATCCTGACCGCGGTTGGGGGCAACAAGATCGGTGTCATTAAGGCCGTTCGCGAAATAACGAGCCTCGGATTGAAAGAAGCCAAAGACCTCGTCGAAGGCGCTCCGAAGCCCGTCAAGGAAGGCGTATCGAAAGACGAAGCAGAAAACATTAAGAAAAAGTTTGCCGACGCGGGCGCAACAGTCGAGATCAAGTAAAGCAGCAAGAGCGATTTCGAACTTCGAACTTCGAAATTCCCCAACGCTGACTCAAGGGTGAAGTCTGCCCATGGGCCAGCCTATTGTCTTTTAGGAGCAATCAACAAAAATGGCGGAAACCAAAACGAATACCTCACGAGAAAGAACGAACTTTTCAAAGATCCGGACGGCGATCCAGATCCCCAATCTCATCGAGGTACAAAAGAATTCCTATGAGCGTTTTCTCCAGATGAACATGCTTCCGGAGGAACGCGAAGATACCGGGCTTCAGGCGGTCTTCAACTCCGTCTTCCCAATCTCGGATTTCCGCGGTGTTTCCACTCTCGAGTTCATTAGCTACTCCATTGGAAACTGGGAATGCAAATGCGGCAACCTCAAGGGCCTCCATCACCTTCGCAGCACTTGTAAATCCTGCGGCGCGACGATAGCCACGAACCCATTTTCGTCTGAAACCACAGTCCTGTGCCCGAAATGCGGCACCACGAACAAGAACCAGGTCACCTTCTGTAATAAATGCGGCGACCCCGTTCAGCTCAATTTGAAGTATGACGTAGCCGAATGTCAGGAACGCGGGATGACCTACGCGGCTCCGCTGAAGGTCATCATCCGTCTCACGATCTTCGACAAGGATCCGGACACCGGCGCAAAGACGATCCGCGACATCAAAGAACAGGAAGTCTATTTCGGGGAAATCCCGTTGATGACCGAGAACGGTACGTTCATCATCAACGGCACCGAGCGTGTTATTGTAAGCCAGTTGCACCGTAGTCCTGGCGCCTTCTTCGAATCGACTCCAAGCAAGAGTTACTACCTGGGCAAGATCATTCCGTATCGCGGCTCCTGGGTAGAGTTCGAGTACGAAACGGCGAAGAACATCCTATATGTCCGAATCGACCGGAAAAGGAAGTTTCTCGCGACCATCTTTCTGCGTGCTCTTGGCCTCAAGAGTGATGAAGAGATCGTCCGCACCTTTTACAAGACCGACCGCCTGACGATCGAAGGGAAAAAGATTTTCTGGAACGTGTCGGACAACATTATCGGGTTGAAAGTTTCGAAGGACATCACGCATCCCAAGACCAAGGAAGTCCTTGTACATGCAGGGAAGAAGATCACAGCGTCTGTTTACAACCACGTCAAGCAGGCGAAGGTCGAACGCTTCGAGGTCAATTCGGAAGACCTGGAAGGCTCGTATTCCGTTGGAGATGTTGTGGACACCAATACGGGCGAAGTCATTGTTGAGACCAACAACGAACTGACACCGAACATCATTCGTCAAATCATCGATGCGGGCGTTCCCGAGCTTCCTGTCTTCTTCCCCGAACGCGACGACATAGGCGTTGTGCTCAGCCAAACGCTACGGAAGGACACGATCAAAACCACGCAGGAAGCATTGATCGAAATCTATCGAAAGTTGCGTCCGGGCGATCCGCCGACATTGGAAACCGCAACAGCTCTGTTCGAAGGAATGTTCTTCGACGCCCGCAAGTATGATTTTTCGCGGGTCGGCCGGCTGAAGTTCAACATCAAGCTGGATCTCTCGACGCCTCTGGAAAAACGCATCCTCGAACCCGCAGACTTTTATGCCGTCATTACGTACCTGCTGAAGCTACGTAAGAACATTGGTCAGGTGGATGATATCGATCATCTGGGAAACCGCCGTGTTCGTGCGGTTGGTGAACTGCTCGAGAACCAATTCCGGATCGGCCTGGTCCGCATGGAGCGGGCCATTAAAGAGAAGATGTCGGTGTATCAGGAAATGGTCACCGCTATGCCTCACGACCTGATCAACGCCAAACCCGTGATCGCCGCGGTGCGGGAGTTCTTCGGGTCGTCGCAACTGTCGCAGTTCATGGATCAGACCAATCCTCTTTCGGAAATTACCCACAAGCGGCGTCTGTCGGCCCTCGGACCCGGCGGTCTCTCCCGAGAGCGGGCTGGATTCGAGGTCCGCGACGTGCATCCCACCCACTACGGCCGCATTTGTCCCATCGAAACGCCGGAAGGTCCGAACATTGGATTGATCTCTTCGCTGAGCTGCTACGCCCGCATCAACGAGTTTGGGTTTATCGAAAGCCCTTATCGGAAGGTGAAGAACGGGCGCGTTATTGATTACGTCACTGTAATCAGCGCCGGCGACTCGAAGTTCAAGGTTGGCGAGCATGTGGAGCGTGAAGCGGTTGAGGAGGAAAACGAGTCGCTCAAGAACCGAAAGAAGAAGCGGTCGGAGTCAGTACCATACTCGTTCTACCTGTCAGCTTGGGAAGAGGACAAATACCTGATTGCTCAGGCGAATGTGGAAATGGATAAGAACGGCCATCTCACACATGAACTGGTGAACGTCCGTCAGGCTGGCAACTTCGTATTAAAGCATCGTAACGAAGTCGATTACGTCGACGTATCTCCAAAGCAATTGGTTTCGGTTGCGGCATCGCTCATCCCGTTCCTTGAAAACGACGACGCGAACCGGGCGCTCATGGGATCGAATATGCAGCGCCAAGCCGTGCCGCTGCTTCGCACAGCGGCCCCACTGGTGGGAACCGGCATGGAAGAGATCACGGCTCGCGATTCCGGCGCCGTGGTGATCTGTCGCCGCAATGGAATCGTCGACTCGCTTGATTCCGAGCGCATCATTGTTCGTGTGGAAGCGGCCGAAGATGGCCACTTCTCGCGTGAAGTTGGAGCCGATATCTATTCGCTCACTAAGTTCAAGCGATCCAACCAGAACACCTGTATCAACCAGAAGCCGATCATCCGGCAGGGTGATCGGGTCAGTAAGGGCCAGGTTCTTGCAGATGGGCCTTGCACGGAGAAGGGTGAACTCGCCCTGGGCCGGAACGTGCTCGTCGCGTTCATGCCGTGGCGCGGGTATAACTTTGAAGATGCGATTCTCGTTTCCGAGCGCCTGGTCAAGGATGACTACTACACTTCGATTCACATTGAGGAATTCGAAATCGAAGCGCGAGACACGAAGCTCGGTCCGGAAGAAATCACACGTGACATTCCGAACGTCAGCGAATCTTTCCTCAAGGATCTCGATGAAGCTGGCATCATTCGCATCGGCGCCTATGTCAAGCCGGGTGATGTGTTGGTCGGCAAAGTCACGCCAAAGGGCGAGACCCAATTGACGCCGGAAGAAAAACTCCTGCGCGCCATTTTTGGTGAAAAAGCCGGGGATGTCCGGGATGCATCGCTGATCTGTCCGCCGGGGATTGAAGGTATCGTCGTCGACGTGAAAATCTTCTCGCGCAAGGGCGCTGAAAAGGATGAACGCGCGAAGATGATCGAGAACATGGAAATCTCTCGGCTTGAAAAGAACCTGCGGGATGAAATCCGAATTCTTACCGACGAGCGAAACAAGCGGTTGGTCGCGCTGCTGGAAGGCAAGGTCACGTCGAACGAGCTGGTACACGAGCGTACTGGCCGCAAGATCGTGGCGAAAGGCACGGAGATGACCACCGAAGTCATCGAGAACCTCTCGCTGCGCGAACTCCTGAAGCTCAAATTCAAGGACGGTTCAAACCCACACGACCAGATTCAGGAAGTCGAGGAGATGACGACACGCCAGATCGATGTCCTTCGCAAGATCCACGAAGAACGAATTTCGAAGCTCCGTCGCGGTGACGAGCTGCCGCCGGGAGTGATCAAGCTTGTCAAAGTGTACGTCGCCATGAAGCGCAAGTTGTCGGTCGGAGATAAAATGGCCGGCCGCCACGGCAACAAAGGCGTCATCGCTCGTATTCTTCCTGAAGAAGACATGCCGTATCTGCCCGACGGAACCCCGGTGGAAATCGTTCTGAATCCGCTCGGTGTGCCGTCCCGAATGAATGTCGGCCAGATTCTCGAAACGCACCTCGGTTGGGCCGCCCATGCGCTCGGCATGTATTTCGCTACACCTGTCTTCGACGGAGCGACGGAAAGCGAAATCAAGAACATGCTGACCAAAGCTCGCCTGCCGAAAACGGGCAAGACGCGGCTTTATGACGGCATGACCGGTCAACCTTTCGAACAGGAAGTGACCGTTGGCTATATCTATATGTTGAAGCTGTCGCATCTGGTGGACGACAAGATCCATGCCCGTTCCATCGGTCCGTACTCGCTCATCACCCAGCAGCCGCTGGGTGGTAAGGCGCAGTTCGGTGGACAGCGATTCGGAGAAATGGAGGTGTGGGCACTCGAAGCTTATGGCGCCGCACACATCCTGCAGGAACTGCTAACCGCCAAGTCCGACGACGTGTACGGACGAACCAAGATTTACGAGGCTATCGTGAAAGGTGAAGCTGCTATGGAGCCGGGCGTTCCGGAATCCTTCAACGTGCTCATCCGCGAACTGCAGAGCCTCTGCCTTGATGTTGAACTTATGAAACGAAAGCCTAGCGCTTAAATACATAGCCGCGGACTACACAGATTACACATAGGTTAAATCTGCGTAATCCGTGTAATCCGCGGCAAAGATTTCTACTCCCACTGAGGAGGGTATTCCATTGATTAGATCGAATCCTTACGAACGGGCGGCGTCGATCGCCGATTTTGACAGCATCCGGATCAGTCTGGCTTCTCCAGAAAAGATTCGTTCATGGTCCCACGGCGAAGTCACCAAGCCTGAAACCATCAACTACCGAACTTTCAAACCGGAGAAAGATGGCCTCTTCTGCGCCCGAATCTTCGGACCCGTAACCGACTGGGAGTGCCTCTGCGGCAAGTACAAGCGCATGAAGCACCGCGGAGTCATCTGCGACAAGTGCGGTGTTGAAGTCACCCTTTCCAAAGTTCGCCGCGAACGCCTCGGCCATATCGAGTTGGCCAGTCCGTGTTCGCACGTGTGGTTCTTCAAAGGATTGCCCAGCCGTATCGGGCACCTGCTCGACATGTCACTCCGGGAGTTGGAGCGCGTCCTCTATTTCGAGGCCTACGTCACAATCGATTCGGGTGAAGCTCCGTTGAAAGAGCGCGAGCTGCTAACCGAAGAAAAGTTTCGGCAGCTCCAGCAAGAGTATCCGGGAAAATTCGTTGCGATGATGGGCGCCGAAGCGATCAAGGAACTTCTGAAGCGTGTGGACATCGACGAGTTGTCGAAGGAACTCCGCACGAAGATGAAGAACGAAAATTCTCAACAGAAAAAAATCAAATTCGCCAAGCGGTTGAAGGTCGTTGAAGCTTTCGTCAAGTCCGGCAACAAACCGGAATGGATGATTCTTGATGTGATCCCCGTGATCCCACCCGAGCTGCGGCCTCTGGTTCCTTTGGATGGCGGCCGTTTTGCGACTTCAGATTTAAACGATCTGTACCGGCGTGTGATCAACCGGAACAACCGTTTGAAGAAACTCATTGAGCTGCATGCTCCGGACGTGATCGTTCGAAATGAAAAACGCATGTTGCAGGAGGCTGTTGATGCGCTGTTCGATAACGGCCGGCGGGGACGCATCCTGCGTGGCGCAAACAATCGTCCATTGAAATCGCTGTCCGATACGCTAAAAGGCAAGCAGGGCCGTTTCCGCCAGAACCTGCTTGGAAAGCGTGTCGACTACTCCGGCCGTTCGGTGATCGTCGTCGGTCCCGAACTGCACCTGCACCAATGCGGTTTGCCGAAGAAGATGGCGCTCGAACTGTTCAAGCCGTTCATCTACAACCGCCTTGAGCAAGGTGGACATTGCACTACTGTCAAAGCCGCCAAAGAAATGGTCGAGCGGCAAGACTCAGTAGTTTGGGACATTCTGGAAGAAGTCATCAAGGACCATCCCGTCCTTCTCAATCGTGCCCCGACGCTTCACCGCCTGGGCATCCAGGCATTCGAACCGGTGCTGGTCGAAGGAAAGGCCATTAAGATCCATCCGCTGGTTTGTACGGCATTCAATGCGGACTTCGACGGCGATCAGATGGCCGTACATATTCCGCTGTCGCCGGAAGCGCAGATCGAGGCTTCGGTTCTGATGCTCTCAACGCAGAACCTGTTGTCGCCCGCTAGTGGCCAGCCCGTCGCGGTTCCCACACAGGACATGGTGCTCGGCGTCTACTACCTCACGCGCGCGAAGCCCGGCACTCGAGGTGAAGGCCGGACGTTTGGCTCCATTGACGAAGTGCTGATGGCATGGGATGCAGGCGAGGTGGAAACACAGACCCCGGTCCGGCTCCGGTACAGTGGACCGTTGATCGACATGACGACGGCGTACGACGATCAGGCGATCGTTCACGCCGAGGCCATCGAAGCCAAGAACCACATGCTCAACACGACAGTGGGTCGAGTCATCCTGTATGACAACCTGCCCAAGGGCATGCCTTTTATCAACGGTCTGATGAAGAAGAAAGGTCTCGGCCAGTTGGTGAGCTTCACGTACCTGCGGTATGGACCGGAAATGACGGTCACGATGCTCGACCACATCAAAGAGCTAGGCTTCTACTACGCAACCCGCGCGGGCATCACGATCAGCATCAACGACCTCATCGTTCCCCCGGGTAAGAGAGACTTCGTGGAAAACGCCCAACACGAAGTTGTGAAAGTCGATCAGCAGTATCGTGACGGAGCGATCACCAACGGCGAGCGCTATAACAAGGTCATCGCCATCTGGTCCGACGTGACGGAAAAGATCTCCGACATGATGTTCAGCGAAATGGAACGCGCCGAGGAAGCCAGCCGCGGGTTCAATCCGATCCTGCTGATGGCCGACTCCGGAGCCCGGGGCTCGAAACAACAGATTCGGCAGTTGGCTGGCATGCGCGGTTTGATGGCCAAGCCGTCGGGCGAAATTATTGAAACGCCGATTACGGCGAATTTCCGCGAAGGCTTGAATGTGATGGAGTACTTCATCTCGACTCACGGCGCACGGAAAGGTCTGGCGGATACTGCACTGAAGACAGCAGACTCGGGTTATCTAACACGTCGTCTGGTGGACGTGGCTCAAGACGTGATTATCAGCGAGGCAGACTGCGGAACTGTCGATGGAATTTACGTGGGCTCCATTGTTGAATCCGGCGAGATCATCGAGCCGTTGAGAGATCGAATCATCGGCCGAGTATCGCTGGAAAAGATCAAGGACTACGAAGGCCGGGTCATCGTCGAAATCAACCAGGAAATATCTGAAGACCTTGCCAGTGCGATTCAGGCAGCTGGTATCGAGCGCGTAAAGATCCGTTCGGTGCTGACCTGCGAATCAAGACGCGGAGCATGTGTCCGGTGCTACGGCAGAAACCTCGCGACCGGGAAGCTGGTCGAGATTGGCGAAGCAGTTGGCGTCATCGCGGCGCAGTCGATCGGTGAGCCCGGAACCCAGCTCACCATGCGTACGTTCCACATCGGCGGTACTGCGAGCCGCGTGGCCGAACAGACAAGCCTCGAAGCAAAAAACGCCGGCACGATCAAGTTCCATCAATTGCAGACCGTACGGAACCAGGAGGG
>QHXC01000265.1 GCA_003222815.1 Acidobacteriota bacterium
AAACTGCAGGTAGCACATGAAATGTCCGCTCCTGGGTGGCGCAGGAAAAGGCTCGATGCAAGAAGTAATTTTGAAAGCAATAGCGAAGTTGATTACATGGTGGATCGAGTCTCGAACCAACCAACACAATTTGTCCGGCCGAAGTTAACACGGTCCGGTAAGAAACCGGAACCTCAATCCTTTGCTGATGTCACGCATGACCCGACCCGCCGCGTGTGAGAAAACGGGCCATCCGGACCCATCTCGACATTAATTAACAACAAGAACCCGAAGCCTTAGCGAGGTTGTTATCGGCGCTGAAGGCGGAAAGAATGCTGCTGAGCGGGCTGGAAAACTGGAGTGTGTGTTCGAATCCGACCTCTCCGCTTCCACCTAATTCATTTATTCCAAAACAATCTCCAGTAGACAAGCAAATATCAAAAAGAGTCTCTCCGCCGAGTTTGTATTTGCAGGTCGACTTGAAACTGATCTAGGAGGTCTGGATGGGATCGCGTTCCCGAGTTCCTCGTTCAGCAGGCCGCAGAAATCGCACAGCTTCGGAGCGAATAGAACGTGTCGGAACGGGAACAACGCCTTGAGGAGTTTCCTCTTGAACCCGGAAACAAAGGCGCCGGACCACAGTACGATTGTAGGGGTTCGGAAACGAAACAACTCGCAACCGATGGCGCAAAGCCAACCCGTCCATCTGCGCACGACTGCGAGCGTCGACTTGTAGTTGAGGCCTTCCTCGGCTTGCCAAGCCACTTCCTCTGACGCATAGACCTTTAGAACGGCGTTCGGAAAGGCCGCCATCAAAGATTCCGTGTCGGTTTTCCACCTCCCGAGATGGCCCGACGGCAGCGCCAGCAGTGTCAAGCGGCGCCACTTCGTTCTGTCCGCCAGGAGCGAACGCGTTTCTGTCTGGAGCGTGGCCAGACTGCCCCAGTCCGGGGACAGATGCGACTCAGGAGGTAGGCCGCGCGCTCCCTCGACACGGTGATAGGTCTCTACGAATTTCCCCGCTTCTGCCTCGCCCCCAGCGATCTCGCGAATGCGAAGTTCCATTTTCGAGAGCTCGAACTGCGAAGCGTAAACGGAAACCAACCGTAGCTTTTCGGCGAGGACATCCGTGATGTCTTCCGTGCACCGAACCAAGTGAGTGCCACACTCGGCTAACGCGGCGCGGATCTGCGCGGCCCGTCCAACGCTGGAACTGTGGGGCACGTCCTCATACATGAAGACCGGAAGCTTTGAAAACCGGTCGCCAGCCTCGGCTAGACTCAGAAGGCATGCACTGCGAGTGGTACGATGATCGACATGATCTACCACTCCCATGGGGATCCACAGCTCGTCCGGTGCAAGGACGCTCAGAGTGTGCATGAGTCGGTTGGCGATCAGCGAAACTTCCTCCGCGCTCGGGAAGAGGTCCACAAAAGTATGACCAGTTGCCTTGAACCTTTCGACGGTTACTTGGGACCAACGTTCGACCGGCCAGAAACGAAGCGGAGCGTCGGTCCAATCCAAGCAACGCTGCTCTGCTCCTAAAAGCTTGGCCACAAGAAGCCGACTCCTGTTGCCTCAGCTTCGTGATCTCCAGAACATTCGCAAGGTCCAGCTTCAAGTACGCAGTGAAGTTGGACCACGTGACCACCGATAAAATTGTGATTCGGCATCGCCCCGCCGATGGAGCAGAAGACCTCCGACACCGAGGGCCGCGTCGTCCATGTGCGGCTCGATGACCACTAGGTGGGGGCCGGTGGCGTGATCGGAGGGATCAACTCTAGAATCCTGCCGTTGTGCCACTTCAACAGTCGGTCGCCTGCCCCAGGATGCATCTTCTCCAAATCGTCCACGGTCCTGCGCCCGTCTACGCTGTCATAAAGGAGCACCTCTTCGGGTGACAACTCGAGAATGAGATTTTTTGAAGTCAGAAAGAAAATCTCGCGGCCACGCCGCTGATTGTGCGGCAGGAGCTGCGCGATGTGGGCACCGACGTCGCACACTGTTGGTTTCATACGTAAGAAACCGCCTTGGCCGTCATCAAAAAAGGGAGTGTATCTTTTCCGTGAACTTTTGAAAACCGGAAAAAAGTCTCGTTAGCGAGAAAGGATAAACCGCCATGAGAGTGCAGAACACGCGAGCAGAAGATTCATCAATCAGTTCCTATGAGGCTCTGGAAAGGGGGCCAGCGCCAACGTTCAGGACTTCATCCAGCGTTTACTCGAACAAGAAGTGACGGAGTTTCTCGGTAGACGCAAAGCGGGCGACAATGACGGCTCCAGAAATGATGTTTGTTCTTTCGCAAACCCGATAAGGTTCCCCGTTATTGCGCGATGCCTACGATGGGAAGAAATTCGTCGACGGAGAAATTTCTAAGAGGCGCCGGCCTGATGGCATTTGCACACATTTTGGGAGGGCTGACCGTTGATAGACCAGCGCCTATTTTGTGGGGACTTTAGGTCGCTTCTTTGCAAACAGAAAGAGTTCACGCGGTCATGCCGGACTGGTCCATTTCTCTATCCGTCACACACCACAAAACGCTCTAATACCAAATGAAGCCATGGGTGATCCCGCCAGCGACATAGAAGCCGACGATCTGCCGGAGAGTATTGATCGCATAGGCCACGGTAAAGCTTGAGCCAGGAACATCCATCGTGGTGAAGATGCCCTCGTCCAGGACAAAGCCGTGGGAGAGCCCGCCGCTATTATAGTCACCGACGATCTGCCCGAACCCATTGATCCCGTAAGCATGGGTTAGGATTGCGCTGGGGACATTGATCGTCTCGGACACGCCGCTCTCAAGGACGAAAGCTTCGCTATCGAAGAAATCGAACCCCACGATCTTCCCAAAATTATTGATTCCATAGGCAACGCCGGCGACATCGATCGTGGTGAAGGCGCCCTTCTTCAGGACGAAGCCGTGCAACGACCCGCCACGGCTATAGTAGCCTGCGATCTGCCCGAGATCATTGATCCCATAGGCAACGGTGAAGCTTGTGCCAGGGAAATCGATCGTGGTGAAGGTGCCATTTTTCAGGACGAAGCCGTGCACGAACGAACGAAAATCGATATAGTAGCCGACGATTTGCCTTCTAGCATTGATCCCATAGGCAACCGTGACGCTCGCACCGGGGACATCGATCGTGCTAAAGGTGCCATTGTCCAGGACGAACCCGTGGAAAAACCCATCACGGCTATAGAAACCCACGATTGCCCCGCTGGCATTAATCCCATGTGCGACGGTTAGCTCGGCTCCAGGCACATCGAGCGTGCGGAAGGACCGCGCATGGGCCGAAGATGTCGTCGCTGCTAATACGCCCACAACCAGGACTCCCGCCAGAAACCATTCCCGATATCTCATCAGAGGAACCCCTTTCAGAATTCCCCGCTTTCCGCGAGGTGCAGCTTTGATTGCTGGCGATGATAATCCAAATACGATGTTCGGTAATCCAGTACGAAAGTGCTCCCACCAACAGGACTCGGACCAGGCGCGTACAGTTTTTGAGTCTGCCCTTGAAGCGGCAATGATGAGTGTGACGGTTAAAGACAGCGCAACCGCGCGGGTATTCAGTGAAAAGAAATTTCTTGGCAACTTGCCCTCCCCTGGTTTTCGTAAGCTGGCAGCGCGCACGCTAAAGTCACTTAGAAACCACCAAGGTAAATATCTTATCTCGCTAGGTATATGTCGCTCAGGCGGAAGAACCCGACCGTATGCTTCAGTGCCAAAAAATCCTCGCGATTCCCCAGCGAAGACATCTTCGTCCTACGGTCGCGTATCTTTCCAAAGAAGAGTTGGCCGAGGTTCTCGCACAGCCGGATCTCAAAACACCAGAGGGTCCAAGAGACGCGGTTTTGCTGAGCATCCTCTACGACACCGGAGCACGCGTTCAGGAGTTGATCGATCTTTCAGTCGTTCATCGAACAGTTATCATGGGAAAGAAGATGTACTATGCTGGCCGAGCTTTTAACAAAACTGAAGTTGGGTTGCGGAAGGCGTCTCCTGCCGGAGTGGAGGTTGGAGCAGGAGAAGTTGCTTGTAGGAAGTTGTAAAACGATTGTCGGTCTCGATTATGACCTGCCTTCATTGAAAGATCATCAGAACATCAGTTTGAAGGTGAGAGGTAGTGTTTGCGAACTTCCGTTCGGAGACGGCTGTTTTGATTTGGTAACGGCCAACATGGTGGTCGAGCATCTGGATTCTCCCGAGATCCGGTTTAAGGACGTACTCAGGATACTGAAGCGTGGAGGCTTGTTCATTTTTCACACGCCGAATGCAGTGAGCTACGTAACTATAGTAAATCGACTAGTACCTGAGACGCTTAAAAAGAAACTCATATACGTTCTGGAAGGAAGGAAAGAGGAGGACGTTTTCGAAACCCACTACAAGGCCAACACGGCAAGAAGAATCAGCGCATTGGCACGGCTGACGGGATTTGAAGCGGTCAAGATTAAAATGCTAGTCACGACTGCTGCATTTGCACTCGTGCTGCCAGTTGCAGTGGCCGAGTTAATTTGGATCAGACTTCTCATGACGAGGCCTTTCAAGCCACTTCGTACTAACATTATCGCGATACTTAGAAAACAGTAGGACCTTTTGAACCTTTCCGTTGCCTTCAACGGTAACTCACACGGTAATAAATCAGCTTCGGGTATTCCAGCGCCACCGCTCTCCAGCCTTGCGGGCGCAGCCACCACGTCAAAGACGAAGGCGACTGGCCCCCGGGCGGAGGCGCGGCCACGCCGACCTCGATCTGACTGTCCCGAAGTACGCGACCGAGCGTCCAACTTGCGCGTCGCGAGTGGTAGGGGGAAGTAACGACGAGAAGGCTCCGCACCGCTCGCCCGGCCGCGTAGTCGCGTAACGCCACGGCCTCTTCGTACGTGTTCTCCACGGGCTGCGGCAACACCTCGATCCGCTCCGGCGGCACACCCGCCCGTTCTAACTCTTCGATTTCGCGCTCGTAGAAAAGCATCGTGCGCTGACGCTCCTTCGACCAGCCGCCGGGTTGCATGTCTCTGGTCAAGACGATGCGCGGCGCACGGCCTTCATGAAAAAGCTGCGCTGCCCAGCGCGTGCGCTCCTTATAAACAGCCGACCCGCTAAGGACGACGAGCACAGCGGCGTGAGCCAGATCGCGACGCTCGACGAGCGCCTCCGCCGCTGCCCACGCGAGCAGCGGCCACGCCGCAAGCGCGAGGGCGGCCAAACTGAGGACACGCCGCCTGTGGCCGATTCCTGAAATAGTGAAGCTCACGGTTGTTCGTTCCTCTCGGCCTGCTCGGTCATTCCACTTCCGGCGAACCCGTTTCCCGCTGGTTCCGGCATCATGGCGATCACGTTCGCCCTCAACGGCTTTTGAAAGGCTGTGTCAGCAGCCTGATCCAGAGAAGCTCGACGGCGGAGAGGGCGGGCTGGATTATGGCATGGTCACGAGCATCTTCGATTCAAGCTCCATCCCGGTCAGGCTCAGTTCCTCGATCATCCGCACCACTATGTTGAGTGTGACGAGATCGAAGGTTCCTAAACAGTTCAAGTAAATGTCGCCCCTGACCCGGGGAAATCTTAACAGTCATTAACTTCTGAATAAAGACCGCAAATTGGTGACGAAATCAATTCAAAAATGTGTTGGGTGTCGGGTGATCACGTTTCTTGCCCGCGCAACTTGAGAGAGGTTGGGCAGTGTTAACCATGGTCATTCAGACGACCATCGCAGAGAGCAAGGGACAATTGTCCTATCCGTGAACCGGAGAAAGAGCCCTCAACTGCTTGGAGAAAGAGCCCTCAAGTGATTCAGTGATCCCACAATTCTTGCTACGAAGAAGTCGACATCTGTCCGTATTAAAAAAGGTCGGATTGGCCGATGCGCACTGTATAAAACGCAGTTTATCATTCGGGTTCGTTAATGTGCTGCAAAGCTGAAATGACCGACAACGTCAAGGCGTTCTTGTAGAACTGTTGCGCACCTATGCATGTACTGCTACTCCAGGTGACTTTCCTTGCGGGATCGCCGGTTTAGTGCGCGTGTGAGTCTGCCCTTCCACGCTAGGTTAAAGGGTGTGGACACTGAGGGGAAAGCGTTCATGGAGGACACCCGCATTGAGGACCTGAGTGTGGCGGGGGTGCGTCTGAGGCTGACGCGGAGCATCCTGGAAGGGTCAAATGTTTCGCTTGCTGTTCGTCTTTCCGTTACACCCGAGAAGTCCCCAGCGTTGCGGCTGGCTGCTCGCGGGACGGTGCGACGCACAGAACCGAGGCAGGACGGTACTTGGGGTGTGGCTGTCGAGTTCACAAGGCGACGCGTTCTGTGATTTGCGGGCTAAGGCATGTGGAAACTTGGAACCTTTGTTACAAGATTGATCATGTGGTTGCTCGTTCTGCTTGTGTTTGTGTCCGGCAATCGGGCGGAGGCGCCAAGCAATACATCTTGGTCTTCGCCGGAGCCCGATAACAGAGTCGGGGAGATCCCGGCTTTGACGGGATCGGATGAGCCTCTGAAACTGTTCGTTTCTGGATTTGGAATTCTTACCATCGCTGCAGCCTTGAAGCTTCGGGAAGCCCCGCAGAGTATTGCACGATCTTTTGGCGAAAAAAACTGTTGATTCTTCTGTTTACTGCAACGATGTCACTCGGGACATTGGTTGTGGTCGACGAGATTCCGGGTATCTATCAATCCCAGGTGACACTTGTGATCTCAGTGCGCGCCGCTAAAGACGCAGAAACAACGAACGCTCGCATCTCGGCGGCCAAACAGCAAGCGATCAGCGCTTTGAATCTGAAGCCTCTAATCGAACGTTATCACCTGAAGGGTGCAACCGAGAGTATGGACAGCGCGGTTCAAAGTTTACGCAAAGAGATCAAGATCGAGACGAAGCTGACCGACTCTTACCCTCAATTTCCTGAAACGGTCACGATCAGTTACCGTCATCAGGATCCAAAAGTGGCGCAACAATTCTTAACAGATCTCGTTTCGATCTTCGACCAAACCAACGAGGTCCTGAGGAGACAGGCCGAAACAGAAGCAAGCTGGCTGGACTCACAAATCGCAGAATTGGAAGGCCAACTGGCGGAGCCCAGCATGATTGCTGCTGTCCCCGGCCTTGATCCAATCAGTGTAGCGAACGATCCCACTGTTGGGCGACTAGCTCTTGATTCAGCGATCGGAGCCCTTGGCGATAAAGAATATGCGCTTGAGCAGCAAATTGCGGAGCAAAAGCGACAGATTGACGAGCAACGGAAGATTGTCGACTCCATACGGTCAATCGCCACTCCCCAGGACAGTGCGTATGGTGCTTTGCTCGTGCGCAAAGCAGAGCTGAATGCACAGCTTGTGGAGTATGCATCGCAGTATACGGACAAGAATGCCAAAGTGGTCCAAGCGAGGACACAGCTTCTCGAAATCGACCGCCAACTCTCGGCGCGTGAGGCGAAGAACCAATCTGGGGGCATCGCTGCCACACCAGCCTTGCAGGAACTTCTTACTCTGGAACGCGATCTCATCCGGCTGCAGACTGAGCTAGAAATCACGCGGCGCGAAACCGGGCGGAAGAAAGCAGCGTTGGGAAGCCTGCCTCAAGCTGACGTTGCCATCTCTAAGCCGGAGGCGCTTGGCTCCAATTTACCGAAGGCCGAGGCCCGAGCTCGCTACGATCGTCTTCTCAAGCGGTACAACTTCCTGACCGAGCAGCGTGACGCGTTCCAGAAGGCTCGCGCGATGGAAGGGCGCGGTCAGCCACTTTTTGAAGTCATCGACCCCCCGAACTTTCCGCAAAATCCTGTTGGACCGAATCGCCTGATGTTGAGAGGGCTCGCCATGGCTCTGGCACTCGGAGTGGGTCTGCTGGTAGTACCCGTTGTTGAAGGAAGACGGCTGCTGATGATTCAAGATCATCGCGACGTGGAATATTTCTTAGGTGTCCCTGTCCTTGGTCTGATCCCAGAGACGGTCACACCGGTGGAACGGCGCCGGAGGTGGCCGCGCGCGCTTGCGTGCAGGTGCGGCATCGTATTGCTGGCGGCGGCTTTGCCTGCCGGAGTGCTGGTTCTGAAGCATTTTGGGCTCCTTCGAATCGTCGTTGCTAGGGCATTAAGGTCACAAGGATGAAACAGTTTCGCAAAATACCGGGGGAACCAGGGCAGGAGGCTTTGGAGCAATTGAGTCTGGAGCGCTATTCAGTGGAAGGGCTTCCAACTGCAGACCTGGACTACCGTAAGAGGGAAGCTTTAGCTACGTCGACCCATCGCCAACCCACGCCTGGCCCGGTTCGTTCCATCACGCTTGATCCGATGCGGTTAAATCCACATCTGGTGAGCTTATGTGACTCCCATCCACAAGCGGCGCAGCAGTACGGCAAGCTCGCTGTGGAATTGATCTCACTTGCAGCGAAGCGGGCTTCGAAGCGCGTGCTCGTCACCTCTGCTAAACACAGTGAAGGCCGGACCTCTGTGCTGCTCAATCTTGCCGGGGCTCTGGCCCGCGCGCAGTTGAGGGTTCTAGTTGTAGACACTGATTTGTTTCGGCCGTCGGTGCTTCGGTTCCTCGGAACAGATGTGGAAACCGGACTCCCGGAAGGGCTGGCGCGCGGTCTGCCGCTTGCTGAGATGGCAGTAAAGGTTCTGCCTTTCGGCTTCAGCTTGCTGGCGACTCGATCTTGCGAAGAACACGCCGTGGAAGTACTGAATTCGGCGACGTTCCGTGCGAACTTGGAGTCTCTCGAACCTAATTATGACTTCATATTGTTCGACTCACCACCACTGCTGGCAAGGTCAGATGCACGAATACTTCTGACTCTTGCCGACGGCGCCTTATTGGTGGTCCGCCCAGGCGTGACGAAGCCAG
>QHXC01000266.1:0-1187 GCA_003222815.1 Acidobacteriota bacterium
CTTCCAGCCCCAGAACTTCGACAGGCGTGGACGGCTCCGCTTCTTTGACCAGCTGTCCATTGTCGTCAAACATCGCGCGAACTTTTCCGTATATGGCTCCGGCAATGAAATTATCGCTCACGCGAAGCGTTCCATTTTGGACGAGCACCGTCGCGACATTGCCGCGGCCCTTGTCAATTTTGGCTTCGAGCACCGTACCCATGGCTGGCAAGCTGGGATCGGCTTTAAGGTTCTGGAGGTCCGCCACCAGCAGAATCATTTCGAGTAGCAGTTCCAGGTTCTTGCCGGTCTTGGCGGAGACCTCGACCGTGACCGTATCGCCACCCCAATCTTCGGCCTGCAGACCTTGCTCAGCCAACTCCCGCTTCACGCGCTCTGGATTGACGCCCGGTTTGTCGACCTTGTTAATTGCAACAACAAATGGAACCTTTGCCGCTCTGGTGTGCGAGATCGATTCGATCGTCTGAGGCATGACACCGTCATCAGCCGCCACGACGAGGACCACGATGTCGGTAACTCGCGCACCACGCGCACGCATGAGCGTGAACGCCTCGTGACCCGGCGTATCGAGGAATGTGATCTTTCGGTTGTCCTTCACCTTGACCTGATATGCGCCGATGTGTTGCGTTATGCTGCCGGCCTCCTGCTCCGTCACGCGTGTTTTCCGGATCGCGTCCAGCAGTGAAGTCTTTCCGTGATCGACGTGGCCCATGATCGTGACAACCGGCGCTCGTGGCAGGGCGTTTTCGACGGTGCTGACCTCAACCGCATCGAGCATCACGCTCTCTTCAAACGTGACGAAATCGGCTTCAGCGTTGAATTCTTTGGCGATTTCCTTCGCCATTTCTTTGTCGAGCGTTTGGTTGATCGTGGCGAACACACCGCGGTCCATCAGTTTTTTGATCATGTCCTTTGTTCGGACGTCCAGCTTTTCGGCGAGATCTTTAACCGTCAGACCTTCCGTTAGTGTCACTTTGCGGTATTCGCGCGGAGGCTCGGGTTTGGGCTGAGGCCGCACGTATGGAGTCTCGAGCTTCTTTTCTGCCTGACGCTCGTACCGTTGCGTTCGATCCACCCGTTCATGCACCGGCCCCCGGCGTTGCTCCGCCGGCTGCGGGAGTGGCGGCGCAGCACCGGGCCGAGTCCATGGCCGCGTTCCCGAAGGCGCCGCTGGAGCGGCGCCACGA
>QHXC01000266.1:1271-13546 GCA_003222815.1 Acidobacteriota bacterium
AACCTTGGGCGGTGCCGGAGGAGTCACTATAGGCGCCGCAACTCGCCCGGCCGGCAAGGGCGGCCGAGAGCCAGATGCGGGTTGCATCATCGGGGGCGGCATTACCGGGGGCGTGACCACGGGCGGCGCGGCCACCTTCTCCGCCGGCGCTGGCCCTGGCTTTTCCTCAACCTTTGGCTCTGCCTTCGGTTCAATCCTCGGTTCTGCCTTCACTTCGACTCTAACCGGTTCCTTTGCCGCCTCAACAAGCACGGTCTCCGCCGGTGGCGGCGCCGCTTCTACCGGAGGTGGCGCCTCAACCCGGACTTCCTCGACAAGTGGCGGAGCAGCCGCCGGTGGCTCTTCGACAACGAGCACACCGAGTTTCTTGCGCAGGGCTTCGGCCAGGCGATCTTCGACCGTGTTGGAGTGTGACGTCACCGGCACGCCCATATGCTGCAGTTCGCGAATGATTTCGGAGTTATCGCGATTCAGCTCACGAGCGAGCTGGTAAACTCGAAGCTTTGGCATTATTGGCTACGAACCTCTAAATCGATTCGATGACTTTTGGCAGCCGCGAATGACGCGAATGACGCGAATGGGCACATCAAAATCTTTCACGCGCCCATTCGCGTCATTCGCGTCATTCGCGGCCTGTCCCCCAAAATCAAAGAAGAATATCACTTATTTTACTCTTCAGGTACGTTCTCTTTGCTGGTTTCTTTGCTTTCCACAGCGCTCCCTTCCGCGCCCGGCTTCGGTTTCCCCGCTTCTGGTTCGTCCTTGCTGAACATGTGCTGTTGTGTAAGCCGCTCCATCTCATCCTGATAAGCGGGTGACTGCGCGTAGTACTCCGAAAGCGCGTCGCTGATCCTCTCGATGGTCTTCTCACCGATGCCCGGAATGTTCTCAAGGTCCTCAGGCGACAGATCTGCGAGTTGTTCCAGCGTCGCAATACCCGCAGCATTCAATTTCTGCACCAGATTTGGAGTGAGCCCAGGCATGTTTTCCAGCGGCGTCGGTGCGGATTCCTGCATTTGATCCATCTGGCTTTCAACTTCAGCGCGTTTTTCTTCTTCGCTCTTGATATCGATACGCCAGCCGATCAGCTTGGAGGCGAGACGGACGTTCTGACCTTTCTTGCCGATTGCTAGCGAGAGCTGGCTGTCCTCGACAACCATTTCCATGATCTTTTCATTGCTGTCGACGATCGACACGCGGCTGATTTTTGCGGGACTGATCGCATTCGTCGCGAACGTGACGACGTCGTCGGACCATTGAATGATGTCGATTTTCTCGCCGCGCAATTCCCGGATGATGGATTGCACTCGCGTGCCTTTCATTCCGACACACGCACCGACCGGATCCACATCCTTCTCGCGCGAGGAAACGGCGATCTTCGTTCGTTCGCCAGCTTCACGCGCAGCGTTCTTGATCTGGACGGTGCCGTCGTAAATTTCCGGCACTTCCGTTTGAAACAGATGCTGGACCAACGTGGGGTCGGTCCGGGATACGATAACTTGCGGGCCCTTCGACGTCTTTTCAACTTTGATGATGACGACGCGGATGCGATCGGTCACCGAAAAACTCTCAAGTTTTGACTGTTCACGCTTGGGCAGCTTTCCTTCCGTCTTGCCGAGCTCGACGATGATGTCGCCGTTTTCGAACCGCTTCACGACGCAGTTCACGACCTCGCCGACATGCTTGTGGTATTCGGCATACACACTCTCGCGTTCGGCTTCGCGGACCTTCTGAAAAATCACCTGCTTTGCCATCTGGGCCGCGATGCGTCCAAGGACAGCCGTAGGTTTCTGAAATTCGATCTCTCCTTCCATCTGCACATCCGGCTTGATCGTGCGGGCCTCGTCCAATGAGATCTCCTTCACAGGGTTTGTCACGTTGTCCACGACCTTCTTCACCGCAAACACATCGATTTCACCCGTTTCGGAATTGATACGCCCACGCAATTCCTCATTCGACTTGAAGTACTTGCGTGAAGCCACAACAATGGCATCCTCGATCGCGTGAATCACGATTTTCGGGTCGATCCCCTTTTCTCTGCTGATCTGATCGATCGTTTGAAAAAGCAGATTTGACATCAATTGACTCCATTCTCTCTAGCGTCGGGCCCCCCGGCCAGCCATAGTTGGTACACCGCCTTCGGCGGCCCCCTTGACTGGCATTGGCCGGTCCCCCCACGCTCTTCCTTAGCGTCGGCCCCCCTCGCTTGGCACTAACCGCCAGGCTTTGCTTTCTCCGCCGCCCAATCAACTTCCAGCCTGGCTTCCTGAATGACGTCCAACGGGATTTCCAACAGGTTGCCTTTGGGCAATTCCAACCGGACTTTTCCGTCGTGGAGTCCCTGGAGACGTCCTCGAAAAACCTTTTGCTGATTCAACGGGATTCGCGTCTGGACCCTGGCCAACTTCCCGTCAAAGCGAGTGTAGTCACTTTCTTTGACCAGCTTCCGATCCAAACCAGGAGAGGAAACTTCCAATGTGTAAGAAAACGGAATCAGATCTTCAACATCGAGTACCGTTCCTACTTGCTCGCTGACTAACTCGCAGTCGTGATGGGAAATGCCCGACAACTTGTCGATAAAGATCCGAAGGACTGAGTTTTCGCCCGCTCCCCTGATTTCCGCATCAACCAACTCATATCCCTGGCCTTCGACAACTTCCTCAATGAGACGCCGGATCCGGTCCCACTCGACTCCCATGCTCATAACAACAAAAAAGTGGGCAGAACGCCCACTTAAAGAAAACCACCTTTTGAGTATAGGTATCGCCCGCCGCTAAATCAACCCCGTTGTTTGGGGTATCATTAAGCTGCCCTTGCCCTTTCCGGGCACCCATGAGGCGGGCCCGTAGCCGCACGCGATTGTTATGGGCACGTTCCCGCTCAACGCAGCCACCACTTCAAAATCAACACCCCCAAGGCTCCCACAAACCCTAAGGCCGTGTTGTATTCCCGATTCAAGAGGTATTGGTCGAAGGAGAACGAGGGCCGAAAACGGCGCGTGAACCGGGGGAAGAAGCGGGGGACAGTGGCTTTGTAAGGACGGATTTCATCAGGGAAACGGCTTTCCAGGCGGGCTTCTTCCCGGAGGATGACGGTGGGATAAATCACGATGAACGGAACCAGCAACAGCGCTGCCGCAGTTTCGCTTGCGCTCATGATCGCAAAGCCAACGGCGAGCAGCGAGCTTCCGAAATAGAGCGGATGACGGGTGAGGGCGTAGACACCGGACGTCGCCAGACTCGAATCTTTCTGAATCACGCCGGCGGCAAGGGCGCGGAACCCAGCGCCTACCAATGCTACAGGTAGGCCGAGCAGTATGGACGGAATGGTGGGGTCAGCGAAATACAACACGGCCGGCGCGATCGCGAAGCCCAGCGGAACGCGCAGCTTTTGAAGCATTATTTCGCTGGCTGGAGTGGCTCTCGGGCGTCGGCCAGCAACAGGCGCTTGCGGCAGGCCTCGTAAACGTGATCGACGGTGATGTCCATCATGCATTGCCAGTGATCGAGCGGACATTTGTCCCGCTCGTAACATGGCCGGCAGGGAAGCCGTCGCTCGACAACAATGTCTTCGCGCCGAAACGGTCCATTCCGATCACTGCTCGTCGGACCGAAGATGGACACGATCGGCGTGCCTATAGCGGCGGCAAAATGCATCGGGCCAGTGTCTCCACCGACAAATAGCCGAGCCTTCTCGCATAACGCGACCAGTTCCTCCAGCGAAGTCGCCACCTCGCGCACTCCATTTCCGGCCGAACGAACCAACCTGCGTACGAGTCTCTCTTCGCCGGGACCCCAGGTTACAGCTACGGGCAGCCCGTCGTTCATCAGCCTCAGTGCCAGTTCGCCATATCGTTCCGGCTCCCAACACTTGGTTGGCCAGTTGCCTCCGGGATTGATCACGATGTAATCGGAAAGTCCGTTGAGCTTCTGAGCCATCGATCTTCTCGCCGGCTCCGTCGCGCGTAGCGGAACTTCGGTCTCCCAATTGGGATCAATACCCAGCGGTCTCAGCAGTTCCATCTGTTGGTCGATGAAATGAATGCGCTTCGGGGTGACAACCTCCGTGTAGAAGAACCTGCTCACGGATTCCTTCAGAAAGTCCCGCTCCCATCCGATGCGGATCGGAGCTCCGGAAAGGTAGGCGAAGAAGGCGGATTTAAGAAGTCCTTGAAAATCGATCGTGCCGTCGTAACCGTCGGTGTGCAACGCCCAAACGAATTCCGCGATCTCTTTCGCGCTGCCGATTCCAGGGCTGTTTCGCCACTGGTAGGTGTCAATTGGGATAAGCCGAACCCCTAGCCCGCTGAGCTCAACCACGATCTTGTTCTTTCGTTCGATCAGCCAGTCGATTTCGGCTCCGGGGAACGCCTGCCGCAATTGCGCGACCGATGGCAGACAATGAACGATGTCACCAAGTGAACCAAACTTCACCACAAGAAACCGGCTGGGTCTGGCGCCTTTCAAGCTCTCGAGACTTGCTTTCGTTATCACTGGCGTGCTTTCTCCAAAATGCGCTCGATGATACCGCGTGTGGAGTGATTTTTCGGATCGCCTGTAATGCGCACCGCACCGTGGTAAGCGAGCACCTGATCTCGCTCGGGCACAGTCTGCTCAGTATAGTCGGTTCCCTTCGCATGTATGTCAGGGCGAAGCGTATCCAAAACACGCGAGACATCCGGCTCGTCAAAAACCACAATGAAGTCCACGCATTCCAGCGCCTCGACAAGCGCGACGCGCTCATTCTCATTCAGAATAGGCCTGCCTTGATCTTTGATCGCGCGCACGGACCGATCGCTGTTGACGGCAACAACCAGAGCATCGCCGAGAGCGCGCGCAGCCTGCAGGCAGCGCAGGTGTCCGACATGTAGAATGTCGAAGCAGCCGTTTGCAAGGACAACCTTTTTGCCTCGCAGCAATTCCGGCAATTCCTCCACACGCCGAAGTTTCACGATGCGTCCTCCTCCACCGCTCTGACGAGTTCTTCGTAGGTCACGGGCCGGGTTCCGTATTTCATGACGACAATGCCGCCTGCATAGCTGGCCAGCCGTGCAGCCTCATAGTAGCTGCCTCCGGCAGCCAGCGCGAGCGTGAAAGTCGCGATGACCGTGTCTCCGGCTCCGGTGACGTCCGCGATCTCGTCGCTCCCATAAATTGGAATTTGAACCGTCTTTTTACCACGCTCAAACAGCGCCATGCCATCTTTTCCGCGCGTGATGAGCAGCGCGTCGTGCTTCAACTGGCGAAGCAGCGTCCGTCCGGCCCATTCGAGCTTTTTTGCGTCTTTGCCGATCGATATCCCAAGGGATGCTTCGACCTCTGGTTCATTGGGTGTGGCAGCCGTCATTCGTGGAAAGGTTTCGAGAGAGTAGCGTGAGTCAATCGTGGCCGGAATTCCGTTCGACCGGATTTTGGAAACGAACTGCGGCGTCACCAGGCCGTACCCATAGTCGGAGACGAGGAGCGCATCTGCGTGGCTCAGTGATATTTTTAGCTTTTGCTCGATCCCCGCGTGGCCAACTGCCTTGCCCTCCTGAACGGGGCCGCCGGAGTCGATCCGCACAATTTGTTGGCGCTGCGAATGAACCGCTCCCGCCAGAATCCGCATTTTGGTCGGCGTGCGATACGACTTTGCCACCCGTATTCCGCTAACATCGATTCCCCGGTCTGAAAAAAATTGAACGAGCTGGTGGCCTTCGGAATCGTCGCCGATGATGCCCACCGGTATCGGCTTCGCGCCGAGCGCGCTTAGATTGTGGATGGCATTTGCTCCGCCCCCCGGAACGACCTGCGTTTCGCGGTGGTTCAGAATCAAGACGGGCGCCTCGCGCGAGATTCTTGAAATCTCGCCATAGACAAACACATCAGCAACCAGGTCGCCGAGCACCACGATGCGTTTGTCCTTGAATCGTTCAACGACTGGGCGAAGCGGGCTCATCGGAGTGCTCCAGCAAGAATTACTTCGACGGCTTCCATCAGGTCCTCAGCCACAAGGTGGGGCTGGTGCTCGCTGTCCTTATGCTTTTCGCGTTCGTCTCGTCCGTAGCCGGTCAAGACCAGCACGGATTTTGCACTCACTGCATAGGCGGTCTCGACATCCACATGCTTGTCGCCGATGACATACGATTCAGTCAGATCGATGGCCAATTCCCTTTGCGCGCGAAGCAGCATCCCTGGATTCGGCTTACGGCATTCGCACCCAGCATCGGGGCCATGCGGGCAGAAGTAGATCGCATCGAGTTTCGCGCCATGCCGTTCCAGTTCGGCTTGAAGGATATCGTGGACCGCATGCACTCCCGCTTCATCAAAATAGCCGCGTTCGACACCAGACTGGTTCGTGATCAAGACTGCTTTCATGCCGCTTTCGTTGATCCGCCGGATCGCTGGGCCCGCCCAAGCGAACGGCTTATACCGGCCGGGATCATACATGTACCCCACTTCTTCGGATACGGTTCCGTCGCGGTCCATGAAAATCGCTCTGTGCATAGAATTCGTTGGCGTAATTGGCGACATCCGCGGCCGCCAATTACGCGTGCGTGAGCCGTAAGGTCCTGTAACTCTCTCATCCGTTGAACCAAACACGGCAACCGTCGGCACACCGAGCGCCGCGGCGATGTGCATTGGCCCGGAGTCGTTGGTAATCATTAAAGAGGATTCTGCCAGGACACCGATTAGTGTTTCTAAGGATGTCTTACCGCTGAGCACAGCGGTACAGCTTTTCATTCGTTTCCGGATGTTTTCGGCCATGAGCCGTTCGCCGAGTGATCCAATGATAGCGACGTTTAGAGATACTTCACGCGCGAGGATGTCGGCCACTTCGGCGAACCGGTCTTCGTACCACCGCTTTGCCGATCCATACGCTGCGCCGGGATTCAAAACCAGAAAAGGGGCGCCGTATGGAATGCCCTCCGCATTCAGCAGTCTCCGAGCGTTGGCGCGCTCTTCGCTGGTCGCTTCGATTTGAATCGATGGCCGTTCGGTGTTCAGGCAGAGCGTTTTCACGAGATCAAGATAGTAATGCACCTGGTGGGGCGATTCATCTCCCGGCAAGACAGCTTCTGTTAGCATCCAGCCGCGGCCATCCGTCGCGTAGCCAACGCGCCGCGGCACTCGTCCGAGAAAGATCATCAGCGCGGATTCGAATGAATTGGGGAATAGCAATGCGAGATCGAATCGGCGCCTTCGAATCTGGCGGGTGATGCGGGTCCAATCCAGAAGCCACGACGGCCTGGGTTCGCTCCACAGGTTGTCAATGAACGGCACGGATATGAAAAGTCCGGCTACCCAGGGCCGCACCAGCAACGTAATTTCAGCGTCAGAGAAGTGCGCGCGTATGGCTTTCATTGCAGGGATAGCCAGAACAGCATCGCCGATCCAGTTCGGACCTCGGATCAGGATCTTGTCTACACGCATTACAGCTTCGGCAGGCGGCTAAGAATGATAGACATTAGCCGCTCGAAGTCCGGAATGTTAACAGAGATCCGAAGGTACAGGAAGTCTGTGACTCCGAGGCCCAGGAGTCGCACCGCATCCTTTTCGGTTGTAATTCGTATTTCACCGCCGACGTTTTGGACATCATGAAGCGAGAAACGATGATGATCGCGGAAAGGCACGCACTTCACGGGACGGATGCCTAGCGATTCCACGGTGGCGAAGAATCGTTCGGGCTTGGCGATCCCGGCAAATGCGACGATGGCCCGTCCCTGGAGCGTTTCGGGAGGGATCAACACGTCTTCTTTGTATATGCCCTGAATCTCGGTTCGAACCGTGAATGACGGAATAGGCAAGGACGGTGCTCCGGCTCCCGGAATTTCCTGAACGCACGCCAGGTGAGCCCGCGATATGGCGCTCTTCGGCTCTCGCCAATGTCCAACCGGCAATAGCGCTTCACCGGCGGCCCACTCGACGGGATCGATCGTCACGATGTCCAGATCACGGTGGAGCCGCCAATGCTGGAATCCGTCATCGAGAAGGAAGATGTCGCCAAGCTTATTGCGTTCGGCCACGAGTCCGGCTTGGTACCGATCGGCCCCCACAACGACGGGAACATTGCCGAGGCGGCGGGCCATCATGTAAGGCTCGTCGCCAACATCTTCCCACCGAACCCTCACCGGGCTGGCCGTCGGTACAACCACAATTTCGCGGCTGGTTCTGCGGTAGCCTCGAGACAGGATCACCGGATGAAAACCGCGGTCGCGCAACCTTTCTGCAAGGGCGATCACGAGTGGGGTTTTGCCGGTTCCGCCCAGCGTGAGATTGCCGATGCTGATGACAGGATGACCCAGCCGCAGACTGGACAGAACGCCGGAGCTGTAAAGCCTTTCACGAGCGTGGAGTAAAAACCGGAACGCCGCTCTCACCTGCCGGCCTCGACGGGCCGGAGAAATCGCAGCACCCGATCGGTAGCTCCGGTGTTCTGTTCCACGATCGCGCGGGCACGCCGTCCAAGCTCTGAAGCGTGGTGCGGGTCTGCCAGGAGTCTTTCAACGGCCGGCGCCAGCTCAGCCGCATTTTGAATCTGCACCGCCGCCTTCGCGTCGAGAAATAGGCAAGCCATGTCCCGAAAATTTTCCATATGCGGCCCAAAGATAATCGGTTTTTGGTGCCGCGCGGGTTCGAGCACATTGTGCCCGCCCTTCGGCACGAGCGACCCTCCCATAAAAACCACGGTCGCATATTGAAATGCCGCAGCCAGCTCGCCGATCGTGTCGAGGAGTAATATTTGATGAATGTAGCCGCCGGGCTTTAGCCCGGCGGTCCTTTCAACCAGCCGAGTCCGGCGGACACAACCAAGCCCTCGTTGCTTCACCAACTCCTCCACCTGGTCAAATCGATTGGCGTGCCTTGGCGCAAGACTCCAACTCTGAAGCAGTTTGGCCAACGTGGCGTCGAGCACGCGGCTCGATCCCACCACGTCGTATTTCAGATTCCCGAAAACCGTCACCTTCTGCGGATCTGCTCCGATCTCCTCGATCCGCTTCCGGTCCATCTCCGATTGCATCCCCAGGATCATGTAGTCCGCGAACACCCGCCGCAACCAGCGCCGAACCAGGCGGTACCGCGGGAACGATTTATCGGAAATTCTTCCGTTGATCATCACAACGGGAATCTGCTTGCTCCTGCAAATCCGCAGGAAGTTCGGCCATATCTCGGTCTCGGCAATGATTACCATTTGCGGATTGACGCGATCCACTGCGCGCCGTACGCAGAACGGCAGATCAATTGGGAAGTAAAACGTATGATCGATAATGTCCCGGCGTTCGCGCGCGAGTTGCTGCCCGGTGGGTGTGGCCGTCGAGACCAGAAGAGGTTTTCCGGGGAATTGCCCACGCAGTCGCTCTACCAGCTTTTCGACAGCCTTCACCTCGCCGACTGAAACCGCGTGCACCCAAACGGCGTGCTGCAATGGAGGCAGGCTCGGAAAGCCGAGCCGGTCCGGCAAGGTCGGCAGATATTTTCGAAACCGAACGATATAATACGGCAGCGTTAAAAGAAGGCCCAGGCCAAGAATCAACGTGTATGTGAAATACATACCCGCCGCAGTATACTTTTGATTGAGCCGCAGGAAAATGGGGACGTAGCCCTCTGTCCCCACCCAAAATAGGGACAGAGGGCTACGTCCCCATTTTCCCGAATCCGAAGTCTCCAGGGGCAGCTATGGCAATTAGAGTAGGCATCAACGGTTTTGGCCGGATCGGACGCAATCTTTTCCGCGCGGCTATGGACGACAAAGGCATCGATATCGTTGCCGTCAATGACATCACGGATCCCAAAACACTCGCTCACCTTCTCAAGTACGACTCGGTACTCGGCAACCTGCAGTCCAGCGTCAGGTTTGGCGAAGACAATATCAATGTCGACGGCAAGAGCATTAAAGTATTCAAGGAAAGGGATCCCAGCAAAATCGACTGGCCTTCGCTAAGCATCGAGGTCGTTGTCGAATCTACCGGACTTTTCACCAATGCCGAAGACGCCCGCAAACACCTGCGTGGATCCGCAAAGAAAGTTATCATTTCCGCGCCGGCCAAGGGTGAGGACATCACGATCTGCCTCGGAGTGAATGACAAAAGCTACGATTCCGCCAAGCACAACGTCATTTCGAATGCGTCGTGTACAACGAATTGCCTCGCACCCGTTGCCAAAGTCGTTCACGAGAGCTTCGGAATCGATAGTGGATTGATGACCACCATTCACTCCTATACCAATGACCAGAAACTTCTCGATCTGCCTCATCCGGATTTGCGCCGGGCACGGGCGGCCGCGCTTTCGATGATTCCCACTTCGACAGGCGCCGCGAAGGCGATCGGACTCGTTCTGCCCGAGCTGAAGGGAAGGCTTGACGGAATCGCGATTCGAGTCCCAACGCCCGATGTGTCGCTCGTTGATCTCACCGTGCGGACGAACAAGCCGGTGACGGTAGAATCGGTGAACCAGGCGTTGAAAGCTGCGGCCGGCGGGCCACTGAAGGGCATCCTTCAATATTGCGATGAAGAGCTGGTTTCAGCCGATTTTCTCCACAATCCAAACTCGTCCATCGTCGACGCGCCGCTGACGAGGACGCTTGGCGACAGGATGGTCAAGGTCTTTTCCTGGTACGACAACGAGTGGGGATTTAGCTGCCGGCTCCGGGATGTCATCAAGCTCGTAGCGAAATAATGAGCAAACTCTCCATCTCAGATCTCGATCTGTGCAAGCGTGTGTTCATGCGCGTGGACTTCAATGTCCCGATCGCGGACGGGCGGATTACGGACGATACCCGCATTGAGGCAGCGCTCCCATCGATTCGATACGTGTTCGAAAAAGGTGGGCGGCTCATGCTCGCCTCCCATCTGGGCCGGCCGAAAGGGAAGCCTGAACCCAAATACAGCCTGAGGCCGGTAGCGGCACGGCTCGGTGAATTGCTGGGGAAGGCGGTCGCCTTTGCTCCCGACTGTGTGGGGCCGGAAGTCGAGAAAATGGTTTCCGAACTCCAAAACGGTCAAGCGCTCCTGCTCGAGAATCTCCGATTCCATGCCGAAGAAGAGAAGAACGACCCTGCTTTTGCGAAACAACTCGCAGCGTTGTGCGATGTCTACGTCAATGATGCGTTCGGCACTGCGCATCGCGCCCACGCGTCGACCGTGGGCATTGCTAAGTTCGTCCGCTGGGCTGCCGCAGGATTCCTGATGCAGAAGGAATTGGAGGCTCTCACTCATGCATTGACAAAAGCAGAGAAGCCTTATGTTGCGATTGTTGGCGGCGCCAAGATCTCGGACAAGATCGACCTGATCGAGAATTTCATCAGCATCGCGGACACGATCTTGATTGGGGGCGCCATGGCCTACACGTTCCTTCGCGCCAAAGGTCTCGAGACCGGAAAGTCCCTGGTGGAAACCGACAAGATTGATCTTGCGAAGGCCCTGCTGGCCAAGGCTTCTCAGAAAAACGTTTCGATTGAATTGCCGTTGGACCACGTCGTCGCGCCGAATGTGGATAGCCGGGAGTCTCACGTAACCCCGGTGGATCGGACACCCGCAGATCGCATGGGGCTGGACATCGGCCCGGAGACCGTACGGCGTTATTTGGAAGTCATTCGACGGGCCAAGACTATCGTCTGGAACGGCCCGATGGGTGTTTTCGAGAATCCGAAGTTTGCCGAAGGCACTTTCGCGATAGCTCGAGCCGTTGCCGATTCCCACTCTTTCTCCATCGTCGGAGGCGGCGATTCCGCCGCGGCAGTAGCCCAGGCTGGCGTCGAATCCAAAATAACGCACATTTCGACTGGTGGCGGCGCATCGCTTGAATTTTTGTCTGGGCAGAAACTTCCTGGTGTCGAGGTGCTAACGAATAAGTAGATGAGACGCCCCATTATTGCTGGCAACTGGAAAATGTTCAAAACTCGCCCGGAGACGAGCGCATTTTTCGATGCCCTGATCCCCGAGATCCAAAACGTCGAACATTGCGACATCGTGGTGGCGCCTCCATTCACGGCTCTGCCAACCGCTGTCGAAGAGGCCGACGGTACTCGTGTCGCGATCTCCGCGCAGGATGTCCATTGGGAAGAACAAGGAGCTTTCACGGGTGAGGTTTCCGTACGAATGCTCCTGGATGCAGGCTGCGCCTACACGATCGTCGGACATTCCGAGCGCCGGCAGTATTTCGGCGAGACCGACGAATGGGTTGAGAAGAAAGCTCGTGCGGCAGTGAACGGCGGTCTCGACGCGATTGTTTGTGTGGGCGAAACGCTGTCCGAACGTGACGCCGGTCAGGCCCTGGAAGTGATGCGCAGGCAAGTCC